>NZ_OY781371.1:300000-570000 GCF_963676665.1 uncultured Tolumonas sp. | reverse complement strand
TTTTAATTCACTTAACTCGCGTGCTCTGCGTAATTCGATACGATCATATTCCGGCACCGAGGCGGTAAAATAATAGTAACCGTCCGTATGTAAATAAATATGTGGATCGGCACGTTGTTCAATAACTGGGTTCATAATTTTCATTTTCATAGCTCCATTGCCTAAAACAAAAATAAAACAGATGAAATCCGTTAAAATAGGAATAACTAAAAATCTTATATGGCTTAAATCTGATTTTTGAATGCAGAAACCCATCACCCATACAGGTGCATAAAATAAGTTTCCGTATTAAAAAATAGTGCTGAATTTAATGCCTAGGTTGATTCCCGAACATACAATTCACCTTCAATCTTAATCAGTGGCAACGCCTCTTCCATCGGCACTTTGCAGATCAACTCCACCGCCTTTCTGCCCATCTCATCGTAAGGTAAATCGATAGAGCTCAGGCTTGGCGTTAACTCGCTGGCCAGTAACTGGTTGTCATAGCCCATGACCGCAATGTCATTGGGAATGGTTAAGCCTTTTTTCGCGATAGCCTGATAACAGCCGACGGCCATCAGGTCACTGGCGCAGAAAATAGCGTCTGGCCGAGGTGTTAACTCCAGTAGTTTTAGCGTTTCCAGATAACTTTGTTTCACCGACCAGTTCCCTTCCACGATCCAATCAGGATGAGAAGGAATATCGGCATTCACCAACGCCTGCTGATAGCCTTTCTGGCGCTGGATCGACGATTCCGACCAGCTTTCACCGGTGATCATGGCGATATAATGGTAATTCTGAGAAATCAGATAATTGGTAGCGCGATAGCCACCAAGAAAATCGGCAGCAACCACCGCAGGGATCTCGCTTGGCGTCTCACAGAAACAGTTCAGCATCACGGTTGGGATCGCCGGCGTTCCCGCCAAAGGAGATATCGACTTCGGTGTATTGGAAGCAAATATCATCCCTTGGTAATTACCCTCTTCTATCTCTGAATAGATTGCCTGCTTCATCTCTTCGTCTTCTTCAAAGTCGAAAACGACCAGAAGATTATCCAATTCCCAAGATCTGGTTTTAGCTGCGGAAATAGCATTGATAAAAGGGTCATGCATATTCAGGCTGTTCACCACCAAGGCAATACGAGGGTGCGTATTGCTGTGGCGAATCGTCTGTTTAAGTGCGTAGCCCAATTCTTTGGCCTTATTCAGCACCTTAATGCGTGTTGCATCTGATACTTTAATGCTATCAGAGCCATTTAATATGGCAGATACCGTAGGCTGAGACACCCCAACCGCAGTCGCTATATCGCCCATTGTTACTTTCTTTTTACGCATTGTTTGCCTATCTATTTCTACAGCTAAAATTCGATTCGGAGTTCAGTTCCAACGACGCTGACTCAGACAACCCATCTTCTTCTACTACAGATTCGCCAGCATCTCATTGACCCGCGACTCTGCATCAGTTAATGCTGAATCAACATCTTTAGCGCCAGTAATGGCTGCTGCCAGTTCTTCGCCAATAATGTCTTGGATAGCAAACTGTCGTTCAACATTACTTGGTAAACCAGTGCCTATCTTGGTTACTTCCATCAAATTAAGACGCTGTGGCATGGCCTTAAATTCTGGTTTATCCAACACAGATTTGACACTTGGTAAATGACCAGTGCGCGACCACTGATAGTCGTTATCGGCCATAAACTTGTAGAACGCTGCAATGGCCGCTAATTCGTCTTTACTGTGTTCTTTGTTTGGCATTACCCATGAATGACCATCAACATACGTCGCGGCTTTCGTGCCGAACAGTTGTGGATATGGATATGCGGCATAACTGTTATAGAGTGCACTTTTTGCTTTATGCGACTCTGCGTCATAAGTGCCCAACAACCAGTTACCATTCAGTAATATACCGCCTTCCCCATTGGAAAATGCAGAAACTGTGGCAGGGTAATCCATATTTTTGGTGGTCAAACCTTCGTCATAAATTTGTTTGAACAAGCTTACAATATTTTTAGCTTCCGGCGTATTCAGTTGAATATGCGTTGGATCTTTTAATATCTCTGCCCCCTGCTGGAACATGTAGGTATAAAACAGGCGCGCATACGCTGCGGTTTCATTAGACAAAATCTGCACGAAATAAGGTTTGCCGGTCGCCTTTTTAAACTGGCGCGCTTCTTTCAATAATTCTTCTGCGCTATGCGGCAATATCGGTTTACCCGATGCATCCATCAAACCAGCCTGTTTCATTAACTTGGTATTGATGTGATACAGCATTGTCCATGTATCCATCGGCAATCCATAGACCTTATCGTTACGAACAACACCTTTCAGTGCCGTCGGCGTAAATTGAGCCGTGTCTACTTTTTCAGATGCCAGCAGTTCGTCGATCGGTAAAATCAAGTTATGTGACTGATAATCAGCAATCACCGAATTATGCATAGTTACCAGATCAGGCGGTGTCTTCGAGGCCATTTGCGCAGTAAGCTGATCATAACCCGGCCACTCAACCGTGGACACGGTGACATGGATATCCGGATGTTCTGCACTGAATTTATTGATCAAGGTGGTCATGATGCCACATTCACCTTCGGCGGCACCGACATCGACACTTTTGCCATATTCCGCATCGCAAGCACCAAAGAAGCGCTGCAGATGTAAGTTAGTGGCAGCAAAGGCACTAGTAGTAGTGAGTAACGAAGCTAATGTAATGCTGACAAAAACACGCGAGTATTTCATTGTTCATTCCTTCTTAAACGAGATTCGTCTCGTTATTTTGTTGTTGTTTTGTTGTGTGATTGCATTGGTTTCTTACTGCATCTGTTGTTTATGGTTGCTCATTGTTTCACTGCACCTCCTGACACTGCCGTAACAATGTGTTTTTGGAAAAAGATGTAGACAATGATGATAGGAATGGCGGAGAAAATGGCTTGCGATGAGAGGAAACCCAGTCCTTCACTCTGCGCAAAATTAGACTGAGATGAAGCAATACCAACGGTCAGCGTAAACATCTCTTTTTGCGTGGCAGAGATCAGCGGCCAGAAATAATCGTTCCACGACGTTAAAAAGGTCAGAATACCCAGCGTGGCTTGCGCAGGCAGCGTCAACGGCAGCAGCACCTTCCAGAAAATTTTAAAGCGCGAGGCATTGTCTAATAACGCCGCTTCATCGATCTCTTTCGGAATGGCTTTGAAAAATTGCGTCATCAGGAACACACCAAATGGCGCGGAAAGCCCCGGTAAGATCAACCCTACGTAGGTATTGTGCAAACCAAGCAGGCTGAACATCTGGTGACGCGCAATAATGACCGCTTGTTCTGGCACTGCCAGCCCCATCAGCACAATCACGAACAATAGCTTCTTGCACGGAAACTCCAATCGCGCAAACGCATACCCGGTCAGCGACGATAAAACCAGCACGCCCAGCGTCATGCTGCCAGACACGAGCAAACTGTTTTTCAACCAGCCAAACACAGCTGAACTTTCTAAAATATTCAGATAATTCTTGATGGTATAAGGCAAGCGAAAAACCGTTTCCGTGCCCATCATCAGTTCTTGATTCGATTTAAACGACAGGCCCAGCGTCCATAAAAACGGTGCCAGCATCGCTAACGACAACAACACCGTAAACATCAGCATCACTCTGCTGGATTTAGTGACACCCGGGTTATGCGTGGCTAACGCTTTCACCGGATCAGCCGTTTGGGTATAGAGTTTAGAATTCATCGCCTTCACTTGTGACATTAGGAATTCCCCTTAGAACGGCTGGCAACAAAGAACTGCGCCATGGCCGCGACCAAAATAATGGCAAACAAGATTTGAGATGCCGCCGCCGCAAGGCCCATATCCCAGCGTCTGAAACCAACATCGTAAATAAACATAACGATGGAACGTGATGCGTTATTCGGCCCACCGTTTGTCATCAGTAATGCTTGCCCGAACAGTTGGAATTGCATGACAATCTCGATGATGGTCACTAAGACAATGGTGCGCATGATGGAAGGCACCGTGATTTTGAAAAACACGGTAAAGCGAGAGGCATTATCCAAAGCTGCTGCTTCATAAATATCTTTCGGGATCTGTTGCAGTGCCGCGATAAACAACATCATCGGCAAGCCCAAACACCACCAGATTGTCGCGATGGCCACCGCAATTAATGACCAATCGGGATTGGATAAAAACGCGATCGGTTCTAATCCTAATTTGACAAAGATATTGGCCATCAAGCCGTCGTTAGGAATAAACACGATGCGCCAGATCAGTGTCACTACTGTCACCGACAAAATGGTCGATGAGAAAAATATGCCGCGTAAACTGGCCGCCAACCAGGTTTGTTTGTTCAGATTGATCGCTAAAAACAGACCGAGAATGACCAGTGCCGGCACCGTTAATACGGCAAAATAAAACGTGTTGCTGACCGTCTGCAGGAAAATTTTGTCGTGAAATAGCCGCTGATAATTCGCCAAGCCGACGAAACGCCCGCCGCCAAACAGATCAACTTTTTCAAAACTCAGGCTGATCCCCCAAATCAAGGGGATCAAGATCATGGCAATAAAAACCAGCAAGTAAGGCAGAATGAAGGCTAAGTTCAGCCATTCGCCCTGATTTCGGAAAGACCTTTTCATTGCGCTTCTCCGTGATAAGCCCGACCTGTTGCATCAAACAAATGAATGGCCGCTTTATTCATTCGTAAATGCACCTTGGTTTGGGCCGTGATCGGCGACTTACCATCGGTATTGGCAATCAGCATGCGGCCATCCGCCAACTTCACATACAGCAGCGTGCGTTCACCCAGCCGTTCAACAAAGGAAACGATGCCACTGACTTCTGATTCCGACTCATGCACCACATCGACATCTTCTGCACGCACGCCAATTTCAAATGTTCCGGTAGGATCAGGCAGATGTTCATAGTTGATGTGCGTTTTGATCGGCTTCATACCGTCAATGTGTACCGTGGTGGCGCCCTGAGTGCGCTCAAGTGCAGTAACATTGATAAAGTTCATGGCTGGCGTGCCAACAAAACCGGCGACAAATTTCGAGGCTGGACGCTGATAGATGTCGATCGGCGTGCCGATTTGTTCGATTTTGGTGTTATTCAGCACCACGATCCGATCGGCCAGCGTCATCGCTTCCACCTGATCGTGGGTTACAAAGATCATCGTGGCTTTCACGCGTTGATGTAGTTGCGCCAGTTCAATACGGGTGCGCCCGCGCAACGCGGCATCTAAGTTGGACAGTGGTTCATCAAACAGGAACGCTTTCGGCTCGCGCACAATCGCCCGCCCGATCGCCACACGTTGACGCTGCCCACCGGAAAGCTCGGCAGGTTTTCGCTTCAGCAAATGCGTCATTTCCAGCATTTCCGCGGCTTTTTTAATGCGCGTCGCAATCACAGTCGGTTCGGTTTTAATGTTTTTCAGCCCGAACGCCATGTTGTCTTCCACCGTCATGTGTGGGTATAACGCATAGTTCTGGAACACCATCGACACATTACGTTTACCCGGCGGTAAAACATCCAGACGATCCTGATCCATCCAGATCTCGCCATCGCTGATGCTTTCCAGCCCTGCGATCATGCGCAGTAAAGTCGATTTTCCACAGCCCGACGGGCCTAAGAAGACAATGAACTCACTCGGATCAATCGAAAATGAGATGTCGTCCAAAATCGTCAAATCATTAAAACGTTTCGTTAAATTTCTTATCTCGATAGCTGCTGACATCTGATCATTCCTTTAACTGGATGAAATGGTAAGAAAGCGGCGCAAGGCAAACGGTTAACTCTTGATCTGTAATAAAAAGAGCTTCGCCTTGAACGAGTGTTATCCGCTCTGGAAATTGACTGGTATTGCTACTCTGCAGATCAGCACTGTTGAGCGTCTGATGCTGACAAACCTGCAGATTTTGAAATTGGTTAAATGTGCTGCGTAGAGAAATAGCTTCGCTGCCATGCCGGTTCACGATAAAGAGATTGATGGTTTTATCTTGTTCGTTGTAAACCGCAGATATATCGACATAAGGCACCTCGCCCGCGCATTCTGCGGCATAACAAGGGCTGTTGATGTCCAGTTTAAGTGCTTTGCCGCGCCCGTATCGGGAAGCCAACATAAACGGATAGAAAATCGTTTGTCGCCAGGCCGCACCATTTTTCTCGGTCATGATTGGTGCAATGACATTGACCAATTGCGCCAGACAGGCAATTTTCACGATATCGCTTTTACGAATAAAACTGTTGATTAAACAAGCCACCAGCAATGCATCTTCAACATTGTAGATATCTTCCAGAATGGCCGGGGCATGCGGCCAACCCTGTTCGCCGTTGAGGATCTGCTTATCTTGCTCAGTCGAGTGATACCAAACGTTCCATTCATCAAAGCTGATGTAGATCTGTTTATCCGCGTGTTTCTGCGCTTTCACATAATTGATGGTCGAGGCGACAGTATCAATGTAGCGTTCCATTTTGAGCGATTGCGCCAGATAGTTACCGGTGTGCCCTTCATGGTTTTTGAAATACATATGCAGGGAAATGTAATCGACCACATCATAGGTATGTTCCAGCACCGTTTTTTCCCAGCTTGGAAATGTCGGCATGTCCGGGCTTGATGAACCACACACCACCAGTTCCAGACTTTTATCAAACGCCCGCATCGCTTTTGCCGTTTCGGCAGCAATACGGCCATATTCATCTGCCGTTTTCTGGCCAATTTGCCATGGCCCGTCCATCTCATTACCCAGACACCAGGTTTTTACACCCCAAGGTTGTTCCTGCCCGTTTTCCCGACGCAGATCAGACCAGTAAGAGCCTTTCGGGTGATTCACATATTCCAGAAAATTACGCGCATCAGTTAAACCACGAGAGCCTAAATTCACCGCTAGCATCATTCCGCAGCCAACGGTCTGTGCCCAATCAGCAAATTCATGAATACCAACCTGATTCGATTCGCTGGAATGCCATGCCAGATCGAGACGTACCGGACGTTGCGCCTGCGGGCCGATGCCATCTTCCCATTGATAGGCAGAAACAAAATTGCCACCGGGATAACGAACAACCGGAACCGCAAGTTCTTTCACTAAATCGATCACATCACTACGAAATCCAGCTATATTTGCAGACGGATGCTCCGGCTCATAAATGCCAGAATATATTGCCCGCCCCATGTGTTCGATAAATGAGCCAAATATTCGTTGGTCTATTTCCGATATCACCGAATTTTTGTTCGCTGTGACGACAACATCCATTACCTACTCCATAGCTAAATTGCAGTCGGATTTGATTACTAATAATGTTAGTTAAATTATTAGTAAAGTTATTAGACCGCAAATTTGACGTTGTCGAAACCGGATGTGAATCACAAAGATTGATGAATAATTGACCTGACCCCACAGACAAATCGTTTGGGCATGATCAAAAATTAGTGGAATAAAAGCGGTCTGTGCTGAATGGCTGATTCGAGACAGTGATAAATTTAGTGATGTTCCAGCGAAGAAAATGCCGCTGGCTTAGATTGCGCGATGTCAGATCAACTTAATAGCTCTGCGACCCAATTCATAAACACATACACGCGTTTAGGTAAATGGCGTCGATTACCATAGAGCAGCGATACCGGCATGGGTTTGGCTTTATATTGCGGTAATATCTCAACCAGCAAACCATTGTTAAGATGAGGTTTCATACCGTGCAAGGGCGCTTGAATGATCCCCAACCCGGCTAAACAGGCCGCTTCATACGCATCAGAGTTATTCACGGTAATACGCCCGCTCATCGGGACGTAACAGGTTTCATCACTGGCGCTATCGACATACTCAAAGCCAGCTGATTTCGTGCCCAGCGTCGACGCATAATGGATCAATTGATGCTGCTGTAGATCAGCCAATGTTTGCGGAACGCCGTAAGTAGTTAAGTATTGCGGACTGGCACAATTAATCTGCTCAAACTGACCGATATGACGCGCCACTAAACTGGAGTCATGCAGCTTACCGACGCGTAATACACAATCAAATCCTTCTCGCACTAAATCGACCAGTCGATCGGTACAACTGACTTCAATATCGATATGCGGATACTTTTCTGCAAACTCCGCTAAGCGCGGCATGATCATGCTACGCGCAATGCCTACCGGCATATCTACCCGTAATCGCCCAGTTAATTCCGCTGGGTCACGCTGAAACAGCCCTTGCAATTCATCCATATCGGCCAGAATGTCTTTGCAACGCTCATAGAAAACCAGCCCATCTTGCGTCATCTGCACGCGCCGGGTAGTGCGGTGTAATAATCGCGTTTGCATGAGATTTTCCAGACGCTGCACCGCCGTGGAAATGGACGATTTCGGTAGATTTAAACTCTGTGCCGCCAAGGTAAAACTCGCCAACTCAGCAACACGGACATAAATTTGCATGGCCTCGATCTGATTCATCTTCTACGCTTACTATTGTTCGCCATATATGAACAGTTTAATCATAAACATCATATTTATCACTTCAATAGCATCCAATACACTGATTTTATCGATTAGCGCGAATGCGTTTGATCTCCCCCCCTGACAAACAAAGGATGAAATCATGAATCAGAAAATTGCACTCATCACTGGCGGCAGCCGTGGATTAGGCCGTAATGCCGCACTGAAACTGGCAGAACGTGGCGTTGACATAATTCTGACCTACCGTAGTCAGGAATCAGAAGCCCAAGCAGTCGTCGCAGAGATCGAAAAATCTGGCGCCAAAGCTATCGCGCTCAAACTCGATGTTGCTGATAGCCACTCCTTTCCCGCTTTCGCCGAACAAGTAAAAGCCCATTTGCAAACCACTTGGCAGCGGGATAATTTTGATTATTTGCTGAACAATGCCGGTGTTGGCGTGCATGCCAGCTTCGCGGAAACCAGCGAAGCACAGTTTGATCAGCTGATGAATATCCATCTGAAAGGCGTTTTTTTCCTGACGCAGTCCTTGTTACCGCTGCTAGCTAATGGTGGTTCTATTTTAAACGTCTCTTCAGGTCTGGCGCGTTTTGCCCTGCCGGGTTACGCCGCCTATGCGGCCATGAAAGGCGGCATTGAGGTGCTAACCAAATATCTGGCCAAAGAGTTAGGCGCCCGCAATATCAACGTCAATGTGCTGGCCCCTGGTGCTATTGAAACTGATTTTGGTGGTGGTGCTGTGCGTGACAATGCGCAACTCAATGCCTTTGTAGCATCACAAACCGCGTTAGGTCGTGTTGGATTACCAGATGACATCGGTAACGTCATTGCAGCTCTGCTTTCAGAGCAAACTCATTGGGTTAATGCACAGCGAATTGAAGCCTCGGGTGGTATGTTTTTGTAGGCGGAAATATTTATGTAGCGATGCACCATTCAGATGCAATATAATGAATATCTAATACATCTTTTTCGAATGAAAAAGGCAAACTGTTCCGAAAGGTCAGGACGCAAAGCTTCCGGTCTACCATCAGTCAATAAAACTGATCACGATAGCGGAGTTGCCATCAATTCTAAGCATGCAAATTATCTTTGCATCTCTGATGCGCTTTTTTTCAAAAAGCGCCGATAGCAACATTTTGTGACTACCTCCATCGGGCATTAGTTTTCTGAATGGAGCATCATGTTGTTTTCTCAAAAATCCTATTTGACTGTTACAACACACTTGATCCGTTATTGCTTCGACCTTTCTACTCACCAGCCTGATTTCGTCATATCAACTTAACGCTGTTCGCCAGCGCGTTTATCACTTTTATTTTTGTGCCTGTATCCACTCCAAAAGAAACATGAAATGACATCAATGAATCACGCTCATCTAACCAAGACTGGGAAAGAAATTAATTTTTCGGAGCACGACCAACTGGTTTCAACCACCGATCTAAAAAGTAACATCACTTACGCAAATAGTGCTTTCTTGAATGTCGCTGGTTACCAACTGGATGAGTTAGTGGGTAAACCACACAACATGATCCGGCACGAGGATATGCCGAAAATCGCCTTTCAGGATATGTGGCAGAAACTAAAAGCGGGTAAAGCTTGGCGGGGTTTGGTCAAAAACAAATGCAAAAATGGCGATTACTACTGGGTTGATGCCTATGTCACACCTATCTATGAAAATGGCACCATTGTTGGTTATCAATCGGTTCGGGTAAAACCAGAACCCAAGCAAAAACAAACAGCAGAAACAACCTATGCTCAATTACGCCAGCAGGAACGTCAAAACAAAAAAATCAATTTTATCTGGCAAGATCGCCGCCCGATTATTGGATTAGTGTTAGCCATTGCCATTATTCTGGCTGCGCTTTCATTAGCTAATATCGCCGTCGCAATGGGATATTTACTTTCATTCCTTGCGTTGGCAATTTGCTTTTATCCGCATTTAGTCACCACCCCGCGTTATTTGCATTCTCTCGCGAACAACTACGATAGCCTTACTCGTCAAATTTATTCTGGCACGCATTTACATAGTATTGCTGACTTTCATCTTCAGCACTGGCAAGCTCGGATCAGAACCATATTAGGCCGCGTGCAAGATTCAACAACAGTGCTACAAGGCATTGCCGAGCAATCATTCCAAACAGTCGCAAAAACTGAGCAAGACATGGATCAACAAGAAGCCAGTCTTCAACAAATTGCCGCTGCAGTCACCGAATTAACGGAAACTGCGGCAGAAATAGCACGTTCAACCGTTAGCACAGCTGATTATGTGAATAGCGCATCAGAGCGTTGTAATGATGCCAGCTCACATTTATTAAATACGCGAAACCAGATCCAATTACTCGCAAAAAAAGCAGAGAATGCCTCGGCTTCTGCAGCTAATCTTGTAGAAGAAACAGCACATATTGGTGGTGTCATGGCAGAAATTCGGGGTATTGCCGAACAAACCAATCTATTGGCACTCAATGCCGCCATTGAAGCAGCCCGAGCCGGTGAGTTTGGTCGTGGGTTTGCGGTGGTAGCAGATGAAGTCAGAACTCTGTCGACTCGCACCCACAAAGCCACAGAACAAATACAAACCAGCATCAGCCATATTCATCAAATACTGTCATCTTGGAAAGAGATGATGCTGGAAAATGTTGAACAGACGCGCGCTTGTGTACAACAAACCGATAAAAGCGCCACCCAGATGGAACAAGTGGTTAACGACTTAAATCAAATGACTGATCTGGCCGCACAAATATCTGCTGCAGCACATGAACAAGGCACCGCATTAGCCGATGTAACACGAAATATGAATGAATTAACGGTGTTAGGCCAAAACAACCTGACACAAATGAAAGCGATAGATATGAATAGTAATAACATCATGCAACATACTGATAAATTGAATGATATGTGCAGAACGTTCAATTAATTTTAATTAAAAGATTCTATAGTTATTTTTAGAGATGATGGTCACTGCAACCCAATAGATACGTAGGAATAGAACTTGATAAGTAACGTTTTTCTCAAGACTGCTTATAAATCTCTGATTCAGGAAGTTGTAGAAGGTATTCCTATTCGTGTTTTCTGGAAAGATCGGGAATGCCGCTATCTGGGTTGTAACTCTCTTTTTGCACAAGATGCGGGTTTCAGCCATTCCAGTGATCTGATCGGTAAAACTGATTTTGACATGATCTGGCATGATCAAGCCGCCATCTATCGGGCTGATGACATGCAAGTCATGGAATCAGGTCAACCTAAGCTAAATTATGAAGAACCGCTCACATCAACAAATGGAAAACTTGTTTATTTGCGAACATCTAAGGTGCCTTTACGCAACGCCAATCAAGAAATCATCGGCATTTTAGGCATTTATGAAGACATTACCGAACGAAAAAAAGCCGAGCAAATGGAAAAACATCTGACTCGTGCACTTAAATTGCTCAGTAAATGTAATACCACTCTGATCCATGCTGATAATGAACAAACATTATTAGTCGATATTTGCCGCTTGGCCGTAGAAATTGGTGGTTATCGCATGGCCTGGGTTGGTTATCAGGAAAATGATGAAGCCAAAACCATCCGCCCAGTCGCGCGGTCCGGTTACGAGCATGGCTTTTTAGATGATATAAAGATCTCATGGGCTGACAATGAATGGGGGCAAGGCCCGACGGGTACCGCAATAAGAACTGGTGCCACAGTCGTGAATTCAAACACGCAAACCAATTCGAAATTGATGCCATGGCGACAAGCAGCAACAGAGCGCAACTACCGCTCAAGCATATCGCTACCTTTAGCGACAAAAAATAAAATGCTTGGCGCATTGAATATCTACTCTTCCGAAGCCGATGCCTTTAGTGCAGAAGAGATATCCTTACTTGAGGAACTGGCTAACGATCTGGCCTTTGGTATTGAGACTTTGCGCACTCGTGCTTTACATAATGTGGCAGAAAAAAAATTAGAATTTCTGGCGCATTATGATCCGCTCACCAGTTTACCCAACCGGACATTATTACGAGATCGTTTTGAACAAGCCGCCGCCATCGCTGATCGAGAACAATCTGGCGTGGCCATTTTCTTTCTCGATTTGGATAATTTCACTCACATCAATGACAGCCTTGGGCATATTTATGGCGATAAATTACTGGTTAGTGTCGCCAATCGATTGAAACAATGCATACGTAAAACAGACACGCTCAGTCGCCAAGGTGGCGATGAATTTGCCATTTTATTAAGTAATATCAATGACGTGGAAAGTATAGAAGAAATAATACACGGTATAGTTTCTTCATTCACTGAACCGTTTGATATTGATGGTTACACACTGAATATCACCTTTAGTGCCGGTATCAGTGTCTACCCACATGATGACAAATCATTTGATGCGTTGCTTAAACACGCTGATACCGCGCTCTATCATGCCAAACACTCCGGCCGAAATATCTACCGCTTTTTCTCGGGACAAATGAATAACGATGCGCTGGAATATATTCAGTTACAGGGGCAATTACACAACGCGATAAAAAACAAAGAACTACAGCTGTATTATCAACCCCAGATTGATACAACCACAGGCAAAATTATTGGTGCAGAAGCCCTATTGCGTTGGAATCATCCTGAACACGGCCTGATCCCGCCAGCAAAATTTATTCCTGCCGCAGAACGCAGTGGGCTCATTATTCCTATTGGTGAATGGGTTTTGAATGAAGCGTGCCGACAAATACAACTCTGGCGAGAAACAGATCAGATACCCTCATTTGTCGTGGCCGTTAATCTCTCCGCACTGCAATTTAAACGCGGCGATCTCGCTGAAACAGTTGCGCTTGCACTTGAACAAGCTAATTTGCCAGCCAGCCATTTGGAATTAGAACTCACCGAATCTATTTTGTTACACGATGTGAATGACGTTAGAAATACACTGCACAGCTTGAAAAAAATAGGTGTTCGTCTCTCGATTGACGATTTCGGCACTGGTTATTCCAGTTTGTCTTATCTCAAACAGCTGGCCGTCGATAAACTTAAAATTGACCAATCCTTTATCCACGATATGGTCGAAGATGCTGGTGATGCCGCGATTGTTAAAGCAATTATCCAACTAGGGCATGCACTCGAGCTTTCCGTTATCGCAGAAGGCGTAGAAAAAAACACTCAGTTTGCAGCGTTAAAAGAGTTAGGGTGTGACGAAATTCAAGGCTATTTATTCACTCGCCCGCTCCCTGCTGAAGAATTCATCCGATTTTATCGGGATATGAAATTGGGCCTGTGTATATTTGATCAATGAAATGCAGTTAATTCATCGATCTATAAAATAAAAATGCAGCTAAACCCCCGATGCAAACAACCGAATCAACGCCGTGATTACATCGCATATCCTACTCATCACCAACCGCAAATTTGAAAATTTACCCGACCTTTTGTTTTTATCTGCCAAAATTAACCTAGTAATAATAACGACACTAACAACAGGTTAGGCACATCATTGAATCAGCACTTAGGGAATACCGGCTGAATCGATTGTTTGAAGGGATTTGGATAAATGAATATAAAAATATACTTATTAGCCTTGCTGGCCTGTTTATTGTTCATTACTCAACCAACGGCCGCAAAAGAGAAAAATCTAAATATCATTTTCATTCCTAAATCCAGCGACCAAATCTTTTGGGATATTATGCGCGGAGGAGTAAACGAGGCCATCAGTGAGATCGGCAACATTAACCTGACTTGGCGCGGCCCGGCGTACAACGATGATACCGATGCGCAGATCAGGATATTACAGATCTATACTCGTCCCGGTGTCGACGCCATCATCATTGCACCAACCGACCGCCAACGTTTGGTTGAACCAATAAAGAAAGCCGCAGAAGAAGGCATCAAGGTAATTGTGGTTGATTCTGCGTTTAATGGCACATCTCACCAAAATTTTATCACCACAGATAACTATACCAGCGGCCAACTTGCCGCAAAACGCTTGGCAGAAAGCCTCCATAAACAGGGCAAAATCGTTGTATTTCGCATTGTCGCTGGCAGTGCATCAACCGATGATCGGCTCAAGGGTTTATCCATTATCTGAATGAACATGCACCCAACATGAAAATCATCGCTGATATTTATGGCGGTGGATCGCGTGGTAAAGCGCGACATAGTGCAGACGAGCTGCTGAAAAAACTACCTGATATTGATGGCATTTTTGCCGTAAATGAATCATCTACCGACGGCGTATTGCGGGCCTTACGTGATGCGGGTCGAGCCCAAAAAACCAAATTAGTCGGTTTTGATTCCAGCGACTTTCTTTTTGATGGTCTGGAAAAACATGACGTGGATGCCTTGATTGTGCAAGACCCCCGCCAAATGGGCTATCTGAGTATTAAGGCGGCGGTTGATGCAATCCATAACTCCAGCATTAAAGACAAAACCATTTTTACGCCAGCTAAATTAGTAACGTTAGAAAACTACCTGACACCAGAGATTAGAAAGCTAATCAGCACACAATAATTGTGTACCGGATACCCGATGGAAATAGGCGTGAGGATAAACCCAGAGGATAAATATGCTTGATTTACCGGCAATACGCACACGTTGGAATGCGCTGAGAATGACTTTTCAATTCAAGAGCTTATCTATAGGCATTATCATTGCTATGTGTGCTGGCTTACTGGTTCCCGCAGTTATAGGGATCATCTCGTTAAACCATCTCCGTCAAGAAAAAACTAATACCGATATTGAACTATATCTGAATGACAAAATTGCACTGCTCTCTAACAGTCTCGCTCTGCCAGTCTGGAATTACGACCTCAATTTAGCCAATAAAATTGCACAAGCCTCACTCCAAGATCGCCAGGTTGTTCGTATTACGATTAGTGATACCAAACAGGACCCGATACTTAATCTGGAGTATCCCGAGCGCAATATCGGTACATTACATACGGCATGGCATGAATTAATCCTGAACGGAGAAATAGCCGGATTTGTGAAAGTGGATCTTGATGATGGATTGATGAAACAGCAATCGCAGCAAGATCAGTCTGTTTATACCTATATATTACTCGGCCAGTTCGCATTGGCGCTGATATTGATCCTGCTCGCTTTGCACTACCGTGTACTGAAACCACTTGCCACTTTAACGCGGTTTTCCAATCAACTTGCTGATGGTGATTTTAATCATACTGTCGGCTGGCAACGTACCGATGAGATCGGCCATTTGGCAGCACAATTAGACCAAATGCGCCGGGATCTGCGGGCGGCGTTTTCCGAGCAACAAGCCATTTTAAATAATGTGCCCGCCGGGGTTATTTTTATCCGTGATGGGGCTATTCAGTTGGCAAACCGACATGCTGAAGCCATCTTCGGGTATGAACAAGGTAGCATGCACGGCCTGCACCCTAATGAACTCTACTTATCCAACGATCAATTTATTGCAATCCGTGAGCGGGCCAGACTGACCATGACAGCGATTCTGGGCCGATATGCAGAAGAATTACGTCTTAAACGTTTTGATGGCAGTGCATTCTGGGCTCGTATGAGTGGCTGTGGTTTAGACCCTAATAACCCTCAGGCGGGTAGTATCTGGGTGTTTGAAGATATTTCAGAGCGCAAAGCCGCTGAATCAGAAATCAATAATCTGGCTTTTTATGATCCACTCACGCAATTGCCAAATCGTCGCTTGTTACTAGATCGATTAAAGCATGCCTTGATTTCAAGTACTCGCAGTATGAGATGTGGTGCCTTACTGTTTATCGATCTGGATGACTTTAAAACACTAAATGACACCTTTGGTCATGACAGTGGTGATTGTTTATTACAACAAGTGGCACAACGTTTAACGACCTGTGTGCGGCAAGATGATACGGTTGCCCGACTGGGTGGTGACGAATTTGTGATCCTGCTGGAAGATCTCAGCATAGATATGCAAGAAGCGGCAGCGCTGGCTAAAAATGTCTGTGAAAAAATCCTCGCGGCACTTAACCAACGTTATCTGATCAATAAGCATGAACGTTACAGCACGCCCAGTATTGGGGTAACACTATTTATTAATCACAATGAAAGTATTGAAGAACTGCTAAAACGTGCAGACATGGCGATGTATGAAGCTAAAGCGGCTGGGCGAAATACCATTCGTTTCTTCGATCAAAAAATGCAAGATATGTTGATGAATCGGGCTGCCATGGAAGACGGGTTACGCCAAGCTATTCTCAAAACAGAATTTCAGCTCTATTACCAACCACAAATTATCAGTACCGGTTTTCTGACGGGTGTAGAAGCGTTGGTGCGTTGGGTACACCCACAACGAGGCTTAGTCTCCCCTGCCGAATTTATTCCACTGGCGGAAGAAAGTGGACTTATTTTGCCACTAGGCCACTGGGTGTTACAAACCGCCTGCGAACAAATCGCTAGCTGGGCTTATAACAAGGATATGGCTAATTTATCGATTGCCGTTAATGTAAGCGCCCGTCAATTTCATCAGGCTGATTTTGTTGACGAAGTGCTGAGCATTATTGAGCAAACTGGCGCAAATCCATCACGACTGAAACTGGAATTAACGGAAAGCATGTTGATTGATGATATAGAAGACATCATCACCAAAATGACGTTATTAAAAGCTCACGGTGTAGGTTTCTCGTTAGATGACTTCGGTACCGGTTATTCCTCTCTTTATTACCTAAAACGATTGCCCTTAGATCAACTTAAAATCGATCAGAGTTTTGTCAGAAATATTCTGAGTGATGCCAATGATGCCGCTATTGCCAAAATGGTTGTGGCATTGGGTTTAAGCCTGAATCTGAATGTAATTGCCGAAGGTGTAGAGCTTGAAGCACAACGTGATTATCTCGCCCGCTTGGGCTGCCATGCCTACCAAGGTTATTTGTTTAGTAAGCCGTTACCGCTACATGACTTCGAGGCGTTTTATAACGAAAAAATGAGACCAGAGAATAAATTAGTCGGCTAACTCCATTTGACTACCCGCTGATTTACGAGCTTCTTTTGACGCATGAAACTCCCAATGTTTTTACATGAGAATTATCGAATAAACTCAACAAGATAATTCTCATCTAAAGATTGATCCAAACCGCATCTTTCACATCTATTTTTTTGACATCTCAGCAATTGTCTCCAATTCTTAATTGATAATTAGCATGGGATACGCATATGAATACATCTGGATTTTCTCAAATCAGCAAGGAAGTCACCTTCCCTGCCGACGTGCAGTTAGTTTCTACCACGGATTTACGCAGCTATGTTACGTATGCTAATACAGCTTTTTTGTCTGTTTCTGGTTATAAATTAGACGAATTAGTCGGTTTGCCGCATAACGTGATCCGCCACCCTGATATGCCAAAAACCGCCTTTCGCGATCTGTGGCAAAAACTGAAAGAAGGCAAAGCATGGCGCGGAATTGTCAAAAATCGCTGTAAAAATGGCGATTATTATTGGGTTGATGCCTATGTAACACCCATTTACGAAGATAAAAATATTGTGGGTTATCAATCAGTCCGGGTTAAGCCAACCGAGGAAGATAAAAACCGCGCAGAAAAAATCTATGCGCAACTGCATGAACGGGAAAGGCTGAATAAAAAGATCGTTTTTTCATGGCAAGACTATCGCCCGCTACTTGGTTTGCTCTTTGCGGCTGCCAGTGTTATTGCGGCTTACTTTGTTGCCGGATGGCTGACAGCAGTCTGGTGTTTGCTCTCTTTCTTACTCTTGACCATCTGCTTTTATCCGCATCTGTTCACCATTCCTCAGTTTTTACGCTCTTTGGCCACGGAATATGACAGCATTACACGGCATATCTATTCCGGCACCGATCTGTCCAGTATTGCCGATTTCCACCTCAAACACTGGCAGGCCCGCATCAGAACAGTTTTGGGTCGCACGCAAGATTCCACCAGTGTTTTACAGATATTGGCCGGCAGATTATTTAGCGCCACAGACAAAGCGAAAACCGATATCGATCAACAAGAAGCCAGCCTACAACAAATTGCAGCCGCTGTTACACAACTCACCGAAGCGGCGGGGGAAATTGCGCGTTCCACCGTTAGCACATCGGATTATGTCAACATGGCGGCTGAACATTGCAATGAGGCCGGAGCTCATTTATCTGATGCAAAAACACAAATTCAGCAGCTAGCCAAACAGGCAGAACAATCGACGGAATCGGCTACTAAAATGGTAGAGGAAGCCAATCATATTGGCGGTGTGATGAGTGAAATTCAGGGGATTGCCGAACAAACCAATCTGCTGGCTTTAAATGCTGCGATTGAAGCAGCCCGAGCCGGAGAACAAGGCCGAGGGTTTGCTGTCGTTGCTGATGAGGTCAGAACATTGTCAACCCGAACCCACAAAGCCACCGAACAGATACAGGCCAGCATTACACATATTCAACACATCATGACTGCCTGGGAAAAGATTATGGCGGCCAATCTGGAACAAACCCGTGCCTGTGTGCAACACACCGATGCCAGCTCATTACAAATGGAGCAAGTAGTATCAGAGCTGGGGCAAATGACCGATTACGCGGCACAAATCTCAGCGGCGGCACAAGAACAAGGTGTTGCATTAGCCGATGTCACCAAAAACATTAATGAATTAACAGAGTTAGGCGAAGCTAATCTGGAACAAATCAAAGCCATTGATATTAATAGCCACAAAGTCATGCAACGGGCAGAAAAACTCAACGAATTATGCCGAACATTTAATTAAACCAAACTCACAGACTGATCAAAGTGGGGAAATATTGCCGCCCCGCTTTGATCGTATTATTGCAAAGAAGCAAGCACCCATCGGACAAAATCTTCTGAAGGAATAGGCCGGCTGTAATGGTAACCCTGCGCTTCATCACAATGATAGATCTGCAGATATTTAACAGCATGGGACGTTTCAATACCTTCCGCAATGGTGCGTAAACCCAGACTTTTTGACATTTGAATAATAGCGCGGACAATTGCCGCATCACTCGGGTCTTTGTCTATATCCCGAATAAATGACTGGTCTATTTTTACCTTATCAACAGCAAAACGTTTCAAATAAGACAAACTGGAATAACCAGTACCAAAATCATCCAGCGATAATTTTACGCCCAGCGTTTTAAGGCGTTGTACGGTTTGCAATACATTTTCGGTATCACCAATCAAGATCGATTCGGTCAACTCCAGCTCAAGAAACTGCGGATCTAAACCGGAATCTTTTAATGCCGAAAGAACCGTTTCTTCCAAGTTACCTCGTCGGAATTGAATAGCAGAGAGGTTAACAGCCATGACTAAATCAGCTAACCCTTGTTTACGCCAAGCCATTGCCTGACGACAGGCTTCGCGCAAAGCCCACTCACCAATCGGCACAATCAGGCCGCTGTCTTCGGCAAGTGTAATGAATTTACCCGGTGGTAATAGTCCAAACACAGGGTGTTGCCAACGGATCAAGGCTTCAGCCCCAATCACGGCATTATTTGATAGATCAATTTGAGGTTGATAATGCAATACAAATTCATTGCGCTCTAACGCCACACGCAACCCGTTTCTTAGTTCGATCTGCTCCATGACATCCGCATTCATTTTGCTATCAAAGAAACGGTAGGTATTCCCCTTGGCATCTTTCGCGTAATACATCGCAGAATCGGCTTTCCGCAATAATGTATCAAAGTCGTCACCATCATCTGGGTAAACCGTCACACCAATCGAACATGATGTGGAAAGTTCATGCCCATCAATTCTGGCCGGTTTGGTAATGTCTTCCAGAATTTTAGAGCAGATAAAAACAACTGCATCACTGGTTGTAATGTGTGATAACACAACCAAAAACTCATCACCACCAAACCGGCTGACGGTGTCTGTGCCTCTGATAGACTCGCGTAAGCGATGAGAAATGACCTCCAACAGCACATCACCGCTCGCATGACCTAAAGAATCGTTTATAGATTTGAAATTATCTAAATCCATAAAAAGTAACGCGACCTTATGTCCGTCTCTTTTTGCAGCGGCTATAGCTTGTTCAACACGATCACGAACTAATAAGCGATTCGGTAATCCAGTTAAGGCATCATGGTGAGCCAAATAATCAATCACCCGTTCTGCTTTCTTTTTTTCCGTAATATCAGACAACATGCGAAGTACACACTGCTCACCACTAATGTTGATCAGTTCAGCAGAGAGCAAAACATCGCCTGTTTCTCCTGTTTTAGTTCTGAACATTAACTCCTGATTCTGTATTTGTCCGTGCTCACACAGCGATGTATACATGCGTGCTTTTTCTTCTGGATAAACCCACAAGCCAAGTTCAGTCGCGGTATGACCAATAACATCTTTCCGTTCATAGCCAAATAATTGCAAAAAGGCTTCATTCACATCAATGAATTGCTCTGATACATAGTTACTAATACCTATCGCCATCGGATTTTTATTAAACACGGTCGAAAAACGAGACTCGCTTTCTATTAATGCTAATTCGCGCTTTTTGCGTTCTGTAATGTTGTGAGAAATACCAAATAACCCAGATACTTGGCCGTTATGATTCAGCATTGGCCCTTTAGTCACCTGAAATATTAGGTTCTCACCGGAAAAAGTAGTAATGGACTCCTCATGGGTTTGAGTTTTACCCGCCCCCATGATTAATTTATCAATGGCCATTATTTCAGTCGCAATAGCAGGTGGAAAAATAAAACTATCGTCATGACCCATAATTTGATCGACCGGCTTACCAACAAATTGGGCTGCTGCTTGATTTACCAGTAAATAACGACCTTGCAGGTCTTTTACAAAAATGGCATCGGTAGAGCCTTCAACCACAACGGTTAATAATTGTTGCTGGGCACTGAGTTCTTTTTCTGCTGTTTTCCTAGCAAAACGATCTCTGACTTCGCGCAAACAACGTTCAATCGATGGCACTAAGCGAGTTAGATTGTCCTTCAATAGGAAATCCCATACGCCCAGTTTTAGCAATTCAACCGCTTTTTCTTCACCAATACTGCCCGACACTAAAATCACAGGCGTATCAGGTAAACGCTGATGAATAAGCATTAAATCGTTTTCGAAATTAAGTTGCGGCACACTGTAATCAGACAGAATAATGTCCCAACCACCGGTATCTAACGCTTGGTTCAGTTCCTCGATAGTTTCAATTCGAGTGCATTGCGCATTCAGACCAGCCACCCGCAAGTGTCGTTCGATCAGGCGGAAATCAGCCGATGAATCTTCAATAGCGAGAATTGACAGATTATTCTTCATACGTTCAGATTCCAGTTGGCGCAGGTTTATTGGTGATCAACCAATAAACCCCTAATCGGGCGACCGTTTCTGCAAACTCACTGAATTCCAGTGGTTTATTAACAAAACTGTTAGCGCCGTTCTCATAACTTCTGAGACGGTCTCGTTCATCATCGGAGGAAGTTAAAATGACGACAGGTAATAACTTAGTCCGCGGGTTATTACGCAATCTGGCTAACACATCTAAGCCATTCACGCGCGGCAAATTAATATCCAGTAAAACCACGGTAGGTAATGGCTCGCCTTTCAGGCTGGCAAATTCATTTTCCTGAAAAAGATAATCCAATGCTTGTTGACCATCGCGCGCGACATCAATCTTATTCGCCAGATTCATTTTTTTTAGCGAACGTAAGATGAGCTTTTCATCCTGCGGATTATCTTCAACCAGTAATATGCTCATGCTTTATTCTCCATCTCAGACCCCGTGGGTAAAGTGAAACAAAATGTCGCGCCTTCGCCTGGTTTTGCAATGGCTTCAATTTGGCCACCATGGCGATGAATAATACGTTGTACCGTTGCTAAACCGACGCCCATCCCCGAAAACTCATCTTGCCGATGCAGACGTTGAAATGGTTTAAACAGGCGATCGGCATGCGCCATATCAAAGCCTGCGCCGTTATCTGCAACACAGAAACCTGACATCCCATCATGAATCTGGGCGTCAGCAAAAACACGGATGTTGGCATCTGGTTTTTTAGCACTGTATTTCCAGGCATTACCCAGCAAATTGCGCATGACTGCTTCCAACATACGCTCATCGCCGTAAGCTTTCAGCTTGTCATCCACTCGCCATGACACTTTCCGTTCAGGATCAGAATGAGACATTTCTTCCAACAGCCGTGTCGCCATTTGGGAGATATCAACATCGTCACGACGTAACTCACCACGCGTACAACGCGATAACGTCAATATGCCATCAATCAAGTCACCCATTCGACGACTGGCTGCATTGATTTCATTCAGATAATCACGCGCTTCGTCATTTAATTGCTCACCATAATCTTCAGTTAATGCTTGAGAAAAACCGCTCATGGCACGCAACGGTGCCCGCAAGTCGTGAGAAACGGCATAAGCAAAGGCGTCCAATTCCTGATTAGCTGCTTTGAGTTCGGTGGTGCGTTGCTCAACACGGACTTCTAATTCAGCATTCAGTTGACGGATTTGCTCTTCCGCTAATTTGCGATCAGTGATATCGGTAAAAATACAGGCAAATTGCCCGCGGCATGGTGAATACAGCGAATTTTCATAATATCGGCCATTGACGTTGACCAACCCTTCCAGATGAACGGGCTCTCCGGTAAAAGCAGTATGCTTATACGCATTTAGCCAGTAAGGCTCTAACCCGGGGAATAACTCAAGAATAGTGTGGCCGACAACATCTTCCTTTTTTAATCCGATAATTTTGGTATGTGCCGGGTTTACATCGAGAAATCGCCAATCAACGGGTTCACCATTCGCATCAAGCACGGCTTCAGCAACAAAAAAACCTTCCAGCATGGTATCGAATAACAGTCGAAAGCGTTTTTCGCTGCGTTTTAAATCCTCAATACGTCTTTGTCTGGCCACCAAGAGACTATCAACGCGAGCTAACACCTCTTTGGTAGAAAAAGGTTTGGTCAGATATTCCTGCACTCCCGCTTTTAGCATCTGGATGCGCAACTCGTCGTCTACTCTGGCAGTCAGTAGAACGATCGGGATATCCACCATTTCGGGATGTTTTCGTAATTCAGCGATCATTTTGTCACCGCTCATCCGCGGCATCATCAAGTCAGAAAGAATCAAATCCGGTTTAAATGCTAACGCTTTTTGCAGCCCGTCCGCCCCATCACGCGCACTTTCTACCCGATATATTTCAGCCAGTGTTGCCACCAGATAGGCATTCATATCCGGGTTATCTTCTACGACCAAAATCAATGTTTTATTTTCGTCTGCATCATTGATTGTGCTCAGCTCAGACTGATGATCCATATGTTCCTGATTCAGCTCATCAACGGCCTGTTGCTCCAGAATATGATTCACATTAGTGAGTTCATCACTGATAACCGCGCCTTCTGGTGCTAATAACGGCAATACAACACGGAATAACGCTCCACCACCAGCAGCATCAAGACAGGTCACTTCCCCGCCATGTAAACTGACAAACTCCTTCACAATCGCCAGCCCTAATCCGGTTCCACCATGTTGACGAGCAGAACGACCATCAACCTGCCGGAAACGTTCAAAAATGGCTTGTTTCATATCGTCCGGTACACCGGGGCCATTATCGCTCACCTCGATAACTGCCCTCCCATTCAGCTCAGATAAAACAATATCGACCACACCATTGTCAGGTACAAACTTAAACGCATTTGATAATAGATTTAGTAAGATACGTTGCGTCTTTTCACCATCGACCTGTGCATGCAATTGTTGGGGGGTGTTGATCCGATAATTGATTTTCCTATCCGTTGACACATTTTCAAAAAAAGAAGCGGATAAACGGACAATATGCGAAAGATCGACTGCGGAGTATTGCAGATTCATCCGCTTTGCTTCTAACTTGGCCACATCCAGCAGATCGGATACATGCCGGAAAAGAAAACGCGCATTACGCTCAATAACATCCAAATGATGTCGTTGCGTCTGATTAAACCCTGTATCAGCCAATAACTTTTCCACTGGACCAAGAATCAATGTAAGTGGTGTGCGTAGCTCATGACTGACATTAGAAAAAAACTGTGTTTTCAGTTCATCTAATTCCAGTGTTTGTTGATAAAGCTCATCGATCCGCGCTTTCGCTACCCGAGACTGCTCTAATGCATTCTCAATACGAAGATTCGCCTGTCGGAGCCGCTCCTGAGATTCGCTGAACAGGTAGCCCATAAATACAAATAACACCATAGACCACAAATTATTTGTTCTGGCAATTTCCCAAGAAAATCTCGATGGCACAAAAAAGTACCAAACAAACACTAAACAAAGAATTGTCGCGATGAGCCCCCCTTTCAAACCAGAGACTCGTGCACTGAAAAATACCGCAGGGAAAAATAGAAACCAGACAAACGGATCGATCCATGTCCACAGTAATAACTGCACACAGAGGGCCATGATTGGAAACATAATCGCTAAAAAAAACTGTGTCTTGATTGAATACTGCATTTTTAGCCCGCTTTTTTATTTAATTGAAAACTATACCTTTTAAGTGGTTATGGTGAGCGTTAAATATGAACAATACCGCTAAACAAATATTTTATTGTCAGTGTAGGACAGATATGAGTACTGCTCAGCTTATGCGGACTAAAAATGGCTTTTTTTTGCTATCAGGCTCAATTAGAGCAGTGTTGAAGCCAGTTTCTCTTTCATAAAATCCAACCAGACTCTCAAACGAGGGTTTCGCTGCGCATCGCTGTAAAACACGGCATTCACCGGACGACGCGCTCCGCTGTTAAGCTCGGCTAAAATTTCAACCAGTCGGCCAGACTGACGATCATCGGTGGTCATAAAATCTGACAGACAGGCGATGCCTTCACCCGCTATGGCTAACTGGCGCAGCGTTTCACCACTACTGGCGCGCAGTTGAGGCTTTATCGCCAGCCGATCGCCTTGGTCGTGCACTAACGGCCACCAATTCAAATTCTCGGAACCGGTAAACCCTAATAAGGTGTGATTTTGCAGATCAGTAATGACGGCAGGAATGCCACAACGCGCTAAATAATCCGGTGATGCCAACAAACGCAGGCGGGAATTGCCTAATGGCATGGCTCTGAGCCCTGAATCGGTGAGTTCACCGATACGGATCGCCACATCAACCCGCCGCTCCAGCAAATTGATAAAACCATCCGAACTGTCCAGATGCAGCTCAATACGGGGGAAACGACGACGAAATTCACTGATCAACGGGATCAGTTGATGCAATATAAACGGCGTTGCCGCATCTACTCGCAATACGCCTTCCGGTTCTGCTTTACGGGCGATCAACGCGGCTTCCGCTTGTGCCATCTGGTTAAGCACCGTAACCGCTTCCTGATAAAACCACTGCCCTTCTTCGGTCAACGAAAGACGCCGAGTCGTGCGGTTCAATAAGGTGGTGGCCAGTTTCTCTTCCAGCCGTTTTAATCGACGACTCACCACCGCATTATCAACGCCCAGATTTTCTGCCGCCTGACGCAGACTTCCTGCGTCAACGACAGCCACAAACAGCTCTAATTCATCGGAATTGGTCTTCATTCTTGCTACTACGTCAATTATATTATGTTTTTATAGTCGTTTTTATCATCAAACTGCAAGCCCATACTGTACTCCTTACTTACAAATCGCTTTGTTTCAAGGAGTACCTTATGCCATTAGCATTATTTGCACTGACTATCAGTGCGTTTGCTATCGGAGCAACAGAGTTTGTCATCGTTGGGCTGATTCCCACCATTGCTGAACACTTGCAGATCACGCTACCTCCCGCCGGATTACTGGTTAGCCTGTATGCTTTTGGGGTTGCGGTAGGTGCACCAGTGCTCACCGCATTAACGGGTAAAGTACCCAGAAAATGGCTGTTAATGGGGTTAATGGCGCTGTTTACTGCTGGAAATTTACTGGCCTGGCAAGCAACAAGTTATCTGGTGCTGGTTATTGCCCGTGTATTAACGGGGTTAGCTCACGGCGTATTTTTCTCAATTGGTTCAACCATCGCCACCAGCCTGGTGCCCAAAGAAAAAGCGGCCAGCGCTATTGCGATCATGTTCAGCGGGCTCACCGTTGCCTTAGTGACAGGCGTGCCGTTAGGAAACATGGATTGGGCAAACCTATGGCTGGCAGGAAACCTTCCTGGCCGTTTCACTATTAGGTGTCATCGCCCTACTCGCGAGTCTGATGTTTATTCCCGATGATATTCACCATGCTCCACCCGCTTCACTACGCCAGCAATTACAGGTGTTGACGCATCCGCGCTTATTACTGGTCTATGCTAAAACAGCCTTGGGTTACGGTGGTGCCTTCACTGCTTTCACTTTTTTAGCCCCTATTTTACAAAACATCAGTGGCTTCTCTGCCGCCAGCGTCAGTGTGATCTTACTGGTCTATGGCGTGTCAGTGGCCGTTGGCAATATTTGGGGCGGCAAACTCGCTGATCGAAAAGGGCCATTATCCGCCCTGAAATTACTCTTTGCCGGTCTGGCGATTGTGTTAATGAGCCTGACCTTTACTGCAGGCAATCAGATCACCGCAGTATTAACCGTTCTGGTTTGGGGCGCGTTTGCCTTCGGTAATGTGCCCGGTTTACAGGTGCTGGTGGTGCAACAAGCGCAGCGTTTTACCCCCAATGCCGTCGATGTGGCTTCTGGGCTGAATATCGCCGCCTTTAATGTCGGCATCGCGTTGGGTTCCATTACCGGTGGTGCAGTGGTTAGTCATATGACGCTGATGGATACCCCGTGGGTAGGCAGCCTGATCGTACTGGTTGCTTTGGGCTTAACCTTCGCCAGCGAACGTCTTGAACGTGCTGATACAAATTTACTGTCAGGAGAATAAATCATGCAAATGCCAAAAATTGGTCTGGGAACTTTCCGTCTGAAAGAACAAGTGGTCATTGATTCCGTGTTAAATGGCTTGGAACTTGGTTATCGCCATATTGATACGGCACAGATTTACGGTAACGAAGCCGAAGTCGGGCGCGCCATACAAGAGAGTGGTATTCCACGCTCCGAGTTGTATATCACCACTAAAATCTGGACCAGTAATTTTAGCGGAAATAAGTTGATTACCAGCTTGCAGGAAAGTCTGGAAAAACTACAGATTGAGCGACTGGATATGACGCTGATCCACTGGCCATCGCCAAAAGATGAAGTGCCGGTAGCAGAATACATGACCGCGCTGGCGAATGCTCAGGAGCAAGGTCTCACGCAGGAAATGGGCGTATCAAACTTTACCATTGCCCATCTGCGTCAGGCGATTGCCGCCGTCGGTGCGGGGAGAATTACCAATCAGCAGATTGAAATTCACCCCTTCCTGCAAAATAAGCGTGTGGTGGCGTTTTGTCAGGAACATCAGATCCCGGTGACGGCTTATATGCCGCTGGCTTATGGCAAAGTGATGCACGATCCGGTGTTGCAAAAAATTGGGGGCAAACATGCAACCACTCCGGCTCTGATCTCGTTAGCCTGGTTATTACAGCAAGGGTTTACCGTGATCCCCTCTTCGACGAAACGTGAACATCTGGCGAATAATCTGAAAGCCACCGATATCACATTGAGTGATGAAGAGATGTCAGCGATTTCCAGACTCGATATTAACGAACGCATTGCCAACCCGGATTTCAGCCCGAACTGGGATTGATCTCGTAACACTGGACAAACATCACTTGATATTGCTTTTCGCTCGCTGATGTTTGTCCTGCTATACCGGCCTGGTTTATTGATTAGATGCGTTAGAAAGTGGCAATTCCAACAGTTTGCAGGTAGTCACCATCGCTTGATCCAACGCGCTGCTGTCACGACGCAATTTCGTCAGCAGCGTTGCGCCCAGCCATAATTCATAGAGAGCCAGCGCAGTTTGCTCCGGTATCAAACCGGTAGATAACGAACCATCCTGAATACCTTCTGCGATACAAGCGGTAAGCTGTGCAATCAATTTCTCGGTGCCTTGCTTCAGTGCATTGCGCATCAATTCCGAGAGATCGGCCACCTCAGCACTGAGTTTAACCACCAGACATTTCCCGGTCAGATCGTCACATTCCTGTGCTTCTTGCCAGCGAGACCAATACGTCATCAACCGTGCGGCAGCCGGCATACTGTTATCGGAAAACAAGACTTGCAGGCGCTGGATATACCCGGCGAAGTAATCTTCCAGCAACGCTTCACCAAAAACTTCCTTCGATTTGAAGTAATGGTAAAAGGAACCTTTCGGTACTTTTGCAGCATTCAGGATCTCAGCCAACCCAACGGCTGAAAAACCTTTACCGACAATGATCATCTTACCGGTATCCAGAATATGTTGGCGGACATCTTTATGTTCAGTTGTCATGATTCATCATCCACACTAATTAGACCAATCGTCTAATGTTCAATAAACGCATTTTCAACGTCTTTAGCTGGAATTGCAAATACGAAAAACAACTCACTAGACGACTGGTCTATTTGGTGTTATTTTTTTGTCATTCTTCCGGAAAAAACCTGACTTATCGATATCTCAGGCTCCGGATTTTCCTCAGCGGAGAGAGTCATGCTTAATTTTGATTTTTATAACCCAACTCATATTGCGTTTGGTCAAGGGCGTATTGCCGATCTGGCGACGCTGATTCCTGCCGATGCCCGGGTGCTCATTTTATTGGGCGGTGAAAGTGCGCGTAAAAGCGGCACGCTGGATGAAGTTCGTACTGCGTTAGGTTCACGTCAGATTGCTGAATTTAATGGCATTGAACCTAACCCAAGCTTTGAAACGCTGATGCAGGCGGTAGAACAAGTTAAAAAAGAAAACATCGATTTCCTGCTGGCCGTGGGTGGTGGTTCTGTGTTGGATGGCACTAAATTTGTTGCTGCCGCAACGCTGTATGACGGCGACCCAACGGAAATATTAAAATCCTTTGGTGGCAAAGTGACGAAAGCCATGCCATTTGGTTCCGTGCTGACACTGCCTGCAACAGGCTCAGAAATGAACAATGGTGGGGTGATCACCATCAAAGCGATAGGTGCCAAGCTGCCCTTTTTGAGCAAGCACGTCTTCCCACGTTTTTCTGTGTTAGATCCAACCAAAACGTACACCTTGCCACAACGTCAGCTAGCAAATGGGGTCGTTGATGCTTTTATCCATGTGATGGAACAATATCTGACCTACCCGGTCGGTGGGTTTATTCAGGATCGTTTTGCGGAAAGTCTGCTGTTGACGCTGATTGAACACGGCCCACAGGCCGTCGAATCAACCGATTACACCGCGCGCGCCAACCTGATGTGGACAGCCACTCTGGCACTGAATGGCCTGATCGCAGCCGGTGTGCCATCTGACTGGGGCACACATATGATCGGCCATGAAATTACCGCTAAATACGGTATCGACCATGCCCGCACGCTGGCTGTAGTTTTGCCCGCAATGATGCAGATCCGTCGCGTGGCAAAACATGAAAAACTGCTGCAATACGCCAAACGGGTCTGGAACATCACGGAAGGTTCAGATGATGAAATCATCGACGCAGCGATTGCCAAAACCCGTGCTTTCTTTGAGTCATTAGGTCTGCCAACACGTCTTTCTGCTTACGATATTGGTGAAGATGGCATTGCTGCGATCCTCAAACAACTTGAAGAGCATGGCATGGTTGCGTTAGGTGAACGTCATGAAGTGACACTCGCTGAAAGCCGCAAAGTGCTGGAGGCTGCACGATGAGCGCATTATCACAACACACAAAAATAACGCTGGCATCCCGCCCGGTGGGCGCACCAACTAACGATAATTTCCTTAAGGTGAGCGGCCCGATTCCACAACCAGCAAGTGGCCAGATTCTACTGCGGACCGTTTATCTCTCACTCGACCCTTATATGCGGGGCCGCATGAGCGATGCCGACTCGTATGCCAAACCCGTGCAGATTGGTGAAACCATGGTCGGCGGCACTGTGAGTTTGGTCGAGCAGTCAAATCACCCTGATTTCAAAGCCGGTGATTGGGTGCTGGGTTATACCGGTTGGCAATCACATGCTATTTCTGATGGTACTGGTTTGCATAAACTCGACGGTCTGGCGCAACCTTCTCTTGCGCTGGGTGTGTTAGGTATGCCTGGTTTTACTGCCTACATGGGCTTATTGGAGATCGGTCAGCCGAAAGCCGGTGAAACCGTTGTTGTGGCAGCCGCAACCGGTGCGGTGGGTTCCGTGGTAGGCCAGATTGCCAAATTAAAAGGCTGTCGTGTGGTTGGTATTGCCGGAGGCACCGAAAAATGTCGCTATGCAGTAGAAGAACTGGGCTTTGATGCCTGTATCGATCACCGCAGCCCGTCGCTGTCAGCTGAGTTAGCTGCAGCTTGCCCGCAAGGTATTGATGTCTATTTTGAAAATGTCGGTGGAGCCGTGTTTGATGCTGTACTACCGTTATTGAATACCAGCGCGCGGGTTCCGTTGTGTGGTTTGATTGCACAATATAATGCAACCGAATTACCCAATGGCCCCGATCGTTCGCCGTTACTGATGCGCACACTATTAACGAAACGCATTCGCATGCAAGGTTTCATCATTTTTGATGACTATGGCCATCGTTATCCTGAGTTTTTACAAACGATGGGGAACTGGGTCAGCAGCGGTGCGATCCGTCATCGGGAAGATATGGTTACCGGGCTGGAAAATGCCCCGCAGGCTTTCGCCGGTCTGCTCGAAGGCCGTAATTTCGGCAAGCTGATCATCCAAGTCAGCGACATCAACTAATCAGCACTCATGCCTTAGAAGGAATAAACAGTGAAAGTTCTTATCGTTCTGACCTCTCATGATCAACTGGGTAATACAGGCCACAAAACCGGCTTCTGGCTGGAAGAATTCGCCGCCCCTTATTATGTTTTCAAAGATGCCGGTGCCACGATCACGCTAGCGTCACCGAAAGGCGGACAACCACCACTTGATCCGAAAAGTGATGAACCGGATTTCCAGACCGCAGCAACAGAACGCTTTAAAGCGGATATTGTGAGTCAGGCATTGCTCGAACACACGCATAAACTCAGTGAAATTGAAGCTGAAAATTATGATGCGGTGTTTTATCCCGGTGGTCATGGTCCGTTGTGGGATCTGGCCGAAGATCAGAAATCCATCACACTCATCGAAGAGATGTATAACACCGGTAAATTAGTCGGCGCCGTGTGTCATGCGCCCGGTGTGTTTCGTCATACCAAAGCGGCTAACGGTGACCCCTTAGTCAAAGGTAAACGCGTGACCGGTTTTACTAATTCGGAAGAAGCGGCCGTTCAGTTAACCGATATCGTGCCGTTCCTCGTTGAAGACATGTTGCTAGCCAATGGTGGTCAATACAGTAAAGGCCAGGACTGGATGCCATTTGCTCAGATCGATGGTCATCTGATCACCGGCCAGAACCCCGCCTCTTCTGAGCTGGTTGCTCATGAAATGCTGAAAATGCTGCAAACAAAGTAAAACCAGCAAGGCGCCCGCAGGCGCCTTTTTTATTGCTGACTTATGCATCAGTTATGGTTTAGTTACCATCCCCGCTGCGGTAGTTTGAAACAGTTTGACATACTCGCCATAACCCGCTTCCGCCAGCTTTTCCACCGGAATAAACCGCAGCGCCGCAGAGTTCATGCAATAACGCATGCCGGTAGGTGGCGGGCCGTCATCAAACACATGCCCCAGATGCGAATCCGCTTTTTTGCTGCGCACCTCAGTGCGTGTGGTAAACAGGGTATTGTCTTCCACCAGTACGATATTTTCTTTTACCAGCGGTTTGGTAAAACTCGGCCAACCCGTACCGGAATCGTATTTATCCAGTGAACTGAATAACGGTTCGCCCGATACAATATCGACATACAAACCGGGTTTCTTGTTATCCCAATAGGCATTATTGAATGGCGGTTCAGTACCGGCTTCCTGCGTTACTTTGTATTGCAATGCGGTCAGTTGTTTTTTGAGATCAACCTTCATCTGCGCTGCAGTTGGGTCGTATTTCACGTTATCCCAGATTTTATGCAGGAAATCGTCACGACCAGAACGGGAACGGTAATAGTGATAACGGATCGGGTTTTTCTTGTAATAATCCTGATGATATTCCTCTGCCGGCCAGAATTTCGGAGCATCTAATACCGGAACCGTCAGTGGTCGATCAAAAATACCACTGGCCTGCAGTTTGGCTTTTGACGCAAGCGCTAACTGCCGTTGTTCATCGTTATACACATAGATAACCGGTATATATTCATGCCCACGATCGACAAATTGCCCGCCATCGTCCGTCGGATCAACCTGATGCCAGTAGGTGTTTAGCAGCGTGTTGTAAGAGACTTTTTTGGGGTCATAAATCACCTGAACCACTTCGGTATGGCCACCAGAACCGTAATCGTGATAAGTCGGGTTTTCTGTTGTTCCACCTGCGTAACCCGATGTCACTGAGGCCACACCATCCAATGCCTCAAATGGTTTTTCCATGCACCAAAAACACCCGCCAGCAAACAGGGCCTTTTCTTCTGACATGGAGTTCATTGCCCCCATCGCCATAGGTTCTGCCATTTTATCGGTGGATTTCGCGACAACCACACCCGCAACAATTAACATAGCCAGAGTGGCAAGCGACCTTATTCCTAACAGTTTCATAATGATCTCCGGTTTCTTACCTGAAAGGTATTTACAGGCACCTTCAGCGTCATATAGTGCAGAATCTGTTCTGCGTTCTAATGAATAGTCGGAATAGCGGTGTTTTTCTTACATAAGAAATAAATATTTATTTTCCTGAACTAATTGGTGTTGGGTTTCCGTATCACTAGGCACACCCTTATTTTTAAGTTCTGAGCTATCCAGGTGTAATAAAACGACTGATAACTCAGACTATAGCTATACAGTCAGACTGATATCAGCAGGGCTATTTCATACAAGGGAAAATTAATGGCGGAATACATGGAAGAGCGAAATGAACACTCCATCAATACCCAAACCAAGTCACTTTTTGACGATGAATTTTTGGAGCAAATCCGCCGCCAGATGCTGAAATTTGCCACGCTACAGCTTTCTGATGCACATCTTGCCGAAGATGTGGTGCAAGAAGCACTCGTGGGCGCACTCAAAAATGCCCGTTCATTTGGTGGCAGGGCGGCGTTAAAAAGCTGGGTGTTTGCGATCCTGAAAAATAAAATCGCGGATGCGTTACGACATAAACACCGTGTCATTGATGCCAGTAGTTTGCTGCGGGAAGAAGATGAAGAACAAGATTTTGCTGACCTGTTTAATGAAAGAGGCTTTTGGCCAAGAGGCGAACATCCGACCGCTTGGTCGAGCCCTGATGAGTCATTGCGTGAAGGCCAATTTTGGCGTGTGTTTGAAGCTTGTCTGGAAAACTTACCCGGTAATCAGGCCCGGGCATTTATGATGCGGGAATTTGTTGAGTTTGATTCCGACGAGATCTGTTCGACGTTAGAAATATCCGTCAGCAACCTGAATGTCATGTTATATCGCGCCCGTATGCGCCTGCGGGAATGTTTAGGAAATCATTGGTTTATGGAGAGAGGCTAAACATGCTGAACTGCCGTGAAGTCACCCGCTTATTGTCAGCAGCACAAGAACGCGAGCTGACCTTAAAAGAACGTTTATCGCTGACTGTTCATTTATCCTGGTGTTCGGGGTGCCGGACTTTTAGTAAGCAGATGCAAGCGATCCGCCGGATCACCCGCGCTTATGTAAAAGGAAAAAATGAAGGCCAAAACAATGAATAAGCTCGTTTAGTTTGCCTAATCAGAATTAAACACCTGAATTCCTGCCACAATTCGGGTGACAGTCGTGAGCAAACACAAGCCGGCAAAAATGTACGCCAGCAGAGGAAACCATGCTGGCAACAAACACATCAGCACAAAAACCAAGATTGTTTCAGTTGCTTCCGTTAGCCCACCCAGATAATAAAAACCTTTGGTCGGATAATCAGTGCTGGTTAACCCTTGTTTCGCCGCCAACACTGCAAAAGCCAGAAATGAGCAGCCTGTACCGATAAAACTATAAATCAGCAACGTTGCAGCCAGCGCATTTTGCGACGGATCCGCAAATGCAAACGCTAATGGGATCGACGAGTAAAACAGGAAATCAAACACGCTATCAAGAAAAGCCCCCCGATGTGTCGGCGTCGTTAAGCGGGCAATTGCGCCATCAAGACCATCGGCCAGACGATTGAGAAAGATACTCAACAACGCCCAATAATAATGATCTGTGATGATCAGCGGCAACGCCGTTATTCCCACGACAAAACCCACCGCTGTCACCGTATCAGCGCGGATACCCCAACTGATAAGCTGTAACGCGATTTGCTGTAATGGCCGGCGCACAACGCCAATCAGTGATTTATCCAGCATATGAAGTTTGTCCGTTTATAAAGTTGCCCAGTTACTGATTTCAATCACCCGACCCAAGGGCGGCACATCAGCCAGATCATGGGTCACGAGTAATGTTGGTATTCCTTTACGAGTAATTTGCTCAAACACAAAGGCGCGGAATTGTTCGCGCAACACGGCATCCAGTTTGGTAAACGGTTCATCCAGTAACAACGCTTCCGGTTCTGCCAACAACGCGCGGAGTAAACTCACCCGGGCGCGTTGTCCGCCAGAAAGCGTCGCCGGATCACGGTCATGAAACCCAGCCAGTCCGACTTCGGCTAACGTCGTTTCAATATGAGCCCGACGCTGCACTCGTCCCTTGATTTTTGCCGGTAAAGCAAACGCCAAATTCTGCCCTACACTTAAATGCGGAAACAGCAAATCATCCTGAAACAAGATCCCGATACGGCGTTGTGCAATCGGTAAATTGTCCCGACGAGTGCCATTCAGCCATAACTCGCCGCTGGCAGTGAAAATCGGAGCCAGATCACCGATCATCCAGTTCAATAAGGTCGATTTGCCTGAACCGGAGACTCCCATCACCGTCACAATCTCGCCCGCTGCCACCTGTAGAGCAAGCCCGTTGATGATGATTTGCCCCGGTTTCGATAAATGCAGATTTCTGATTTCCAGCATATCAGTGCAGCCCTTTTCGGTGGCGAACTAGCCATGTTGGTAACCCAGCTGCACAGGCGAATGCCAGCAACGGTAACAAGATCTGTAATAACGCCTGTATCGCCAAAATTCGCCGATTTCCTCCCGCACTCAGAGCCACCGCTTCGGTGGTTACCGTATCAAAGCGCCCGCCACCAGCAAATAATGTTGGCAGATATTGCGCAATACTGACGGCAAAACCGATCGCTAAGGCCGCCATGATGGGCCGGAGCAACATCGGCCATTTCACGCGCAGACATGCCATGAAACGCGAAACGCCCAAGGCTTGAGTTGTCGTCATGATCCGCCGATCAAAAGCACGATAAGGGCCGACCAGCGTTAACAACATATATGGCAACACCCACAGTAAATGACTCCAGATCAGCCCAGTAGCCGAACCATCTAAATGCAAATGCAATAAGGCGGAATACTGCCCTGCCATCAACGGCAAAGCCGGAACGATCAGCGGTAAATACAGCAACGCATTAAATTGCTGTGGCCCCCATTCCAGCCAGAACAACACCAGCGGTAAACATAGAAAACAGACAACTAGCCCCAGCCAAAGCGATGTTTGAAACGGAGCAAAATCGGTCTGCAACCAACTCGTCAAAGTGATGGTTTCCGGCCATATCGCAGGGAAAAACCAGCGGCCAGCAAATGACCACAGCAGCAAGAGAAAAATAACTGCGTAGCCAACGCCAAAAAATAACGAGTGCAACCAAGGAAAACGGCTGTTTTGTTCCGAATTGCGTTTCCCCATCGGATAACGGCGAAACAGCAAACCTTGCTGCCACACGAATCGAACTAAGGCCACTATCACTAAGAGAAGCCCCAGCAGCACCAACGAGGCCGCGCTACCTTGCGCTTGTAATCCTTCATCCGGGTTCGTTAGCCATTGCCAGATCAACACGGCCAAGGTTGGCGGATTGGTGGGGCCAAGAATTACCGCCATATCGACGACGGATAATCCATACGCCAATACCGCGGCCAACGGCCAGCCGATACGCGGTAACAGTTGCGATAACAAAATCGTGCGCCAAACCTGTGTGCGGCGATAACCTAACGTTTGTCCGATTGTCATCTGTTTGGTGATTTCTTGTTCGCTTAACACCGCAAATAACACCCATAACAGGAACCAGCTCTCTTTGATCGCTAATGCCAGCGCCAGACTCAGCCCATAACTATCTTGCACCGTTATCCAATTTGGCGGCATGATCCAACCACTCAATAACACAATCAAACGCGACAACCACCCCGATGGTGCAATCAAAAAAAAGAAACCAATCGCAAATGCTGCGTGTGGTATCGCCAGCAAAATGGGCAACTGCTGCCGGAGTTGCAGCCAACGTCGTCTTGGATAGAGTTGAATCGCTATCGTGATAGCCAAAAGTAATGCCAGCGTAGTGCCGATAAACGCCGACAACACCGTTGCCGATAATGCCTGCAGCCACTGCGGATCAACCCAAAGCGTTTGCCAGACCGAAAGGTGAAATGCCGGTGACATAGCCCAGAATAGACCGGGTATCAACGGCATAAAGATCAGCGCAACCAGAGCAATGGCAAGCCCGAACATGATCTGATCACGCCATGTGAACATTAATGTGAACCGTAGCGTTTTAACCATTCCGTTTCTAACGCCCCCATCCAACTGGCATGTGGTTCAGCTAACGTTGGCACCTTATCCACCAGCGTGCCCGGCACTTTATTAACTAACTCAATATGCAATGCTGCCGGGATTTTTTTGTCTTTTAAGACACTGCTATCCCCCCAAACCGCGATATCAGCTTTTCTGGCCTGTGCCTCTGGCGACAACAGGAAATTAGCAAACACCTGAGCACCAGCCTTGGCATGGGCATTGATAGGGATCGCCAGAAAATGCACATTCCCGATCGTGCCTTTGGTAAAACCAAAGCTGTACACCGTGGCTGGCAGTTGCTGGGTGGCAATCAGATTGGCCGCTTCATTGGGGTTAAACGTCAATGACAGTTTCAGCTCGCCATCGCCCAACATACGATGCATCTCTGCCACACTCGCTGGAAATGCTTTTCCCTGGCGCCAAAGCAATGGATGCAGCTGATCAAGATAAGCCCACAGCGGTTTGGTTATTACCGCAAAATCGACAGCAGAAACAGGTTGTTGCAACACCGCAGGTTCAGGCGTCAATTCCAACAACAACTGTTTTAAAAAAGTAGAACCATGAAAATCGGGTGGTTTCGGATAAGTCACCTGCCCCGGGTTAGCTTTGGCAAATGACAGCAATTCCATCGCTGAGTGCGGTGGCACTGGCGTCTTCGCTTTATCGGCCATAAAGGTTAATTGTGCCGTCCCCCATGGACTTTCCAACCCCTCAGTCGGCTCAGAAAAATCAACGCGAACTGGTTTGTTCAGATCAACATACTGCCAATTCGGCAACTGTTCCGCCCACGGGCCAAACAACAATTTATTTTGTTTGAGCTTTTTAAAGTTTTCTCCATTCACCCACATTAAATCGACCGAACCATCATCTTTGGTTCTCCCGGCAGCAACTTCTGTCTGAATACGTTTCACAATTTCAGCCGTGTCGGTCACCTTCACCTGTTTCACTATCAGGCCGTAACGCTTATTCACCTCTGATGCCGCCCAGGCAATGTACGCATTGGTCGCTTCACTGCCACCCCAGGCATTGAAATACACGGTCTGCCCTTTAGCCGCTTGTTGCAAGGTTGCCCAATCGTCAGCAGCCTGCGTAATTGAGGTAAAAAAGCAAATCAGCATACCAACAATAATACTAAGCTTCATGTGTGGATCTCCGGGTCATGGAATAGTGCATAACTTGTTAGTCGGGAAAGCATTCGATTTCTTACACTTAATTATCGTTCGCCTATAAAAAAGTGCCGGATTCTTCTTTTATACGGCGCGCAACAATCATTCTGACTTTCGGTGTAAGAAATAACGAGCCATGACGACTAACCTCATAGAACACACTGATGAGATCTTCTGATGAAAAAACTAATCCTGCTTTGCATCGTGCTCGTGGTAGTCAGCATTTTTTTCACGCTCGATTTACAGCACTATCTGACTCTGAACGGCTTAAAATCCAGCATGGATCAATTTGCGGTTTTGCGAGCAACATCGCCGGTTACGATCGGCGCATCTTTTTTCCTGTTGTATGTCATTGTGGCGGCCTTTTCATTACCCGGTGCCGCGATAATGACTATCGCAGCCGGTGCGTTGTTTGGCTTATTCTGGGGTTCGGTGATTGCCTCTTTCGCCTCAACCATCGGCGCGACACTCGCGTTTCTTACTGCACGTTATTTACTGCGCGATCTGGTGCAAGCGCATTTTGGCGACAAATTAAAAGCCATTAATGAAGGAATGGCGAAAGATGGCGCGTTTTATCTGTTTTCCCTGCGCCTTATCCCGTTGTTCCCCTTTTTCCTCGTCAATCTGCTGGTTGGGCTGACTCCGATTTCTACCCGACGTTATTATTGGGTCAGTCAAATCGGTATGCTGGCGGGTACGGTCGTTTATGTTAATGCCGGCACACAATTAGCCAAAATCACCGGCTTAGCCGATATTGCCTCGCCCGGATTACTGTTTTCATTTGCCTTACTAGGCATATTTCCACTGTTAGTAAAACGATTTACTCATTTTCTGCAACAGCGTCGTGTCTATGCTAAATGGACCAAACCACAACACTTTGATCGGAATCTGATCGTGATTGGTGGTGGTGCTGCCGGCTTAGTCTCGGCCTATATCGCGGCGGCAGTAAAAGCGAAAGTAACCTTGGTAGAAGCCCATAAAATGGGCGGCGATTGTCTGAACTATGGCTGTATTCCCAGCAAAGCACTGATTAAATCCGCGCACGTTGCACATACCCTAAAACATGCCGAACAATATGGTCTTGAAAACTGCAACGGTTTTGAAAACCCAATTCCCTCATTCAGTTTTCGTAAAGTCATGGCCCGCATTCATGAGGTGATCAAAACTGTCGCACCACATGACAGTATTGAGCGCTATACCCAACTGGGCGTCGATGTTGTTGAGGGTTACGCCACAATCGTTGATCCATGGACAGTGGAAATAAAACGTAACGATGGCACCACACAGCGTTTAACAACCCGCAACATCATCATTGCCGCAGGTGCTCGTCCGTTTGTACCCGCGTTACCCGGTTTAGAAACGGTTGGTTATGTCACCAGTGACACCTTGTGGGATGAATTTGCCAAACTGGATGTCCCGCCAGCCCGCTTAGTTGTGTTAGGTGGAGGGCCCATAGGCTGTGAATTGGCGCAGAGTTTTGCTCGCTTGGGCTCACAGGTTTTTCAAATCGAAATGGCACCGCGGATATTAAGCCGTGAAGATATGGAAGTGTCTGAACTTGCCCAACGCTCACTGGAGCAAGATGGTGTAGCCGTGCTGACCCGTCACAAGGCGTTGCGTTGTGAACAAGAAGGTGCACGTAAATTCATTACGGTCGAACACGATGGCGGCGAACAACAGATTGAATTTGATGCATTAATTTGTGCTGTTGGCCGCGTCGCCCGTTTATCCGGTTATGGCCTGGAAACATTAGGCATTGAAACCAATCGTACCGTGATCACCAACGAATATCTGGAAACCCTCTATCCGAATATTTTCGCCGCCGGCGATGTCGCCGGCCCCTATCAGTTTACGCATACCGCGTCACATCAAGCTTGGTATGCTGCCGTTAATGCCCTGTTTGGTGAATGGAAAAAATTCAAAGTCGATTACCGCGTTATTCCATGGACAACCTTTGTGGACCCGGAAATTGCGCGCGTCGGTCTGAACGAACAGGAAGCCAAAGAAAAAGGCATCGCCTATGAAATCACCCACTATGGTATTCACGATCTTGATCGCGCCATTGCAGACAGTGCAGCACATGGTTTTGTGAAGGTCTTAACCCACCCCGGTAAAGATCGCATCCTTGGCGTCACCATAGTCGGGGCGCATGCCAGCGACCTGTTGGCTGAATTTGTACTGGCGATGAAACATGGTTTGGGGCTTAACAAAATTCTGGCCACTATCCATACCTACCCAACCATGTCAGAAGCCAATAAATATGTCGCTGGCGAATGGAAACGTCAGCACGCGCCACAACGCATATTAATATGGCTAGCGCATTACCATTCATGGAAACGCAATGAAAAAATAACATATTAATTTCACTCACATAAGCGACTGAAATTGTCTATGCTAAGCAAAAGAATATAACGCTGTTTGTTGTACCGTTCCCGACAAAGAACAAGTTAGAACGTGTAAATAGCTATCATTTGAATCTTACCGAATAAGATTTTTCTAATGCAGATCGCTATTTCCGACTAAGGATGTTGGGAACTGTGCCGAAAACACTACAATTCGTACCGCTTTCTTCTTTCTGTGGATCTGTTGCTATGAAAAATGTGGATTACCTTCGTATTTATCGGTTCTTGCTTGGTTTGACCATCAAAGAAAAATTCCAGCTCATTTTCTGGCTACCTTTATTGATGATCATTGGTATCACTTGGTTCCTCGTATCACACAGCAGTGATTTGAGTCTGACAGACCCTTATGTCCTGACGATGCTGGTGTTATCTATCACTATTTTTGCAGCTATCAGTTTCTACCTGAATAGTTTCTTTACTCACTCCATTGGCACAATCAGCCAAGCGGTGCGGGCAGTTGCCAATGGCGATTTGACCGTAAGATTAAACCTGCCGGTCAATCGTGATGAATTTAGCCAGTTATCACGTGATATCGACACGATGACTGAACGTCGTCAAAGTGTTCTCAAAATGATCAACGAAAGTGCTGATGGTCTGGAACTGTTTGCCGAAGAATTCCGTTCTGCCGCTGAAGAAGGCGAAGAGCTGGCAAGAAATCAGCGTCAATACATCGACTCACTGGCAACCGCCATGGAAGAGATGACCGCAGCGATCCGCGAAGTAGCCCACAACGCCAACGAAACGTCGACACAAACACGTCAAACCAGCGAAGAAGCCTCTCACGGCGCTAATCGTGTGCAACGAACTATCAACTCCATCAATATTCTGACGGAAGAAATTACTCAGGCCTCAACCGCAGTTGAACACCTGACTTCCCGCGCGAACAAAATCAGCGAAGTGGTGACTGTGATCAATGCGATTTCCGGTCAAACCAACTTGCTGGCATTGAATGCCGCCATTGAAGCAGCACGTGCTGGTGAACAAGGCCGTGGTTTTGCTGTAGTAGCCGATGAAGTTCGCACACTGGCTGGCCGCACTCAGCAAGCCACAGTGGAAATTCAGAAAATGATTGAAGAGCTGCAAACCGGTACCGGCTCTTTGAACGATATCATGGAAAAAACCGTTGTTCAGGCGGCAGACAGCCGAGAACTGATTGCTGCCGTAGGTTCTGATATTGACCGTATCGCCAATCACAGTGGTTCCATCTTTGAAATGAGCGTACATATCGCGACTTCTGCCGAACAACAAAGTGCCGTTGCTGGTGAAATTGCACAAAGCATTGATGAAGTACGTAATCAGTCAGTAAATATTGAAGAAAACTCAGCAAATACATTGGCCGGCACAGAAAACTTGCTGGTTACTGCCAAAGAGCTGGGGCAGATGATGCAGGGAATGCGTTTTAAATAGTAATCCCGATGTGATCATTGGTGTTTCAAAACAGGGCCAGCTACAATGCTGGCCCTGTTTTTTTATACCAGAGTTAGCCATGAGCACTACCGTTTATCTGCAAAAAGATCGGGAAAAATCCCTGTTACGCCGCCATCCATGGATTTTTTCCAAAGCTATCGACAAAGTTAAAGGCAAACCAGAAGCAGGTGAACCGGTAGATATCGTTGATCAACGTGGTAAATGGTTAGCCCGCGGCGCCTGGTCTCCTGATTCTCAAATCCGTCTGCGAGTCTGGACCTTCAAGCAAGACGAACAGATTGATACCGAATTTTTCGTTCGCCGTCTGCAACAAGCGCAAGCGGGTCGTGAATTGCTGATTTCCCGTTTACAGCTTTCTGCCTATCGTCTGGTAGCTGCTGAATCTGATTTGCTGCCCGGCATTACTATCGATCGTTACAACGATCATCTGGTCTGCCAACTCTTATCCAGTGGTGCGGAATACCACCGTCACGAACTCATTGCCGCGTTACAGCAGCTCTACCCAACTTGCTCCATCTATGAGCGCTCTGACGTGGCTGTGCGCAAAAAAGAAGGTCTCGCAGAGCGTACTGGTGTGCTGTTTGGCGAAGCTCCACCGGATGAGCTAATCATCGAAGAAAATAACGGCATCAAGATCAGCGTTGATATCAAAGGCGGACATAAAACTGGTTTTTATCTGGATCAACGCGACAACCGCGCCATTGCTGGCCGTTATGCGAAAGATCGCCGAGTTCTGAACTGTTTCTGTTATACCGGTGGTTTCGGTGTTTATGCCCTGCAAGGTGGTGCCAAAGAAGTCATTAACGTCGATGTTTCTGAATCAGCGCTGGCACTGGCTAAACATAATGCAGAATTGAACAAACTCGATCTGTCCAACGCCAAATTTGAAAAACAAGACGTTTTCAAATTGCTGCGTGAATACCGTGAACGCGGTGAAAAATTTGACATGATCGTGCTTGATCCGCCGAAATTTGCCGAAAACAAAGCGCAATTGATCGGCGCTTGCCGTGGCTACAAAGATATCAACCTGCTCGCCTTCCAACTGCTGAACCCTGAGGGAATTTTGCTGACGTTTTCTTGCTCTGGCCTGATGACCTCAGAACTGTTCCAGAAAATTGTTGCCGATGCCGCCCTTGATGCGGGCCGTGATGCACAAATTCTCGAACGTATGACTCAGGCAGCAGATCATCCAATTGCCGCACCTTATCCTGAGGGTTATTACCTGAAAGGGCTGGTTGTTCGCGCGATATAATTAAAAACATACAACGCAGGCATTTTGGCCTGCGTTGTTTTAAGTTTTAACTGGTTCTACATATCTATATTAAAGGGACAATAATGAGCACTTCATGGAATATCACCCCTGTTTCTCAGCAAAAAAGTGATGTTATTCAACATAAAATTGATATGAAAACCAAACCATTGGGTGCATTAGGACTGCTGGAAAAAGCGGCACACCAGTTAGCGATGATCCAAGGCACTCCCACTATTACCATCAATCAACCAACTATGCTGGTTTTTGCCGGTGATCATGGTGTTTCAGAAGAAAAAGTCAGCCTGACCAGCAGTGATGTCACTCGTCAAATGGTGCTGAATTTTTTAGCCGGTGGAGCTGCGATCAATTGTTTCTGCCGTGCTAACAACATGGAATTAAAAGTTGTTGATGCAGGCATTAAAACCCCGATCAACGATGATCGTCTGATTATCCAACGTATCGGGGCTGGCACTCGTAATCTGGCCAAAGAAGCTGCCATGACCGAAGAAGAAGTTCTGCTGGCGCTGGAATATGGCCGCCGACTTGCGAAACAACTCGCGACAGAAGGTAGCAACCTGCTGGCTTTTGGTGAGATGGGCATTGGCAACACCACTCCGGCGTCCTGCATTATGGCCGCACTGATGAATAAGACGGCGACAGAGTGTGTAGGACGTGGCACAGGTATCAGTGATGCTCAGCTAGAGCACAAAATTAACATTACTGAAGCCGCAATAACCCGGATCGAGAATAAAAACGATCCTATCAACGTATTGCAAGAAGTCGGTGGCTTTGAGATAGCACAGATCACCGGTGCCATGTTAGGTGCTGCTGAAGCAGGTATCAGTGTGTTGGTCGATGGCTTCATCACCACCGCCTCAGCATTATTAGCAGCAAAAATCGCACCGGCCAGCCGTGACTACATGTTGTTTGCCCACTGCTCTGGTGAACAAGGCCATAAAGCCATGCTGGAAGCACTGAATGCAACGCCACTGCTGCAACTGGGTCTGCGTCTGGGTGAAGGCACCGGTGCTGCAGTTGCTCTGCCATTGTTACGTTCTGCTGCCGAGTTTTATAACAACATGGCCAGCTTTGAAAGTGCCGGGGTTACGCTGTAATGAGCAACCTGAAACAGCAGGTCGTCTGTTTTTTGCTGGCGATCAGCTTTTTCACGCGCATACCTATTCCCGCCAATACCCCATTCAGTACTCAACTATTGAATCAATCCAGCCGCTATTTTTCTTTGGTCGGTTGGTTGGTCGGGGCAATAGGTGCTTTAGCCTTCTGGTTAAGCGTGCAAATTTTCCCCATTTCCGTCAGCATTGTTCTGTCGATGCTGACCACCGTTTTGCTCACTGGTGCATTTCATGAGGATGGTTTAGCCGATTCCGCTGATGGTTTAGGTGGCGGCATGACCATCGAAAAAAAACTGCTGATCATGAAAGACTCCCGCTTAGGCACTTATGGTGCAATTGCACTGTGGGGGGCGTTACTGCTGAAATTTGTCACCTTACAGGAATTGGCTCTGTTATCTCCATTGCAGATCATTCTGGCATTAGTGGTCTTACATCCACTCTCCCGCGCGGTCGCCGGAAGTCTTATCTATGATATGAACTACGTCCGGGATGATGATGCGAAAGCCAAACCAGTAGCTGAACAACAACGCAGAAGCGATTTAGTAGTCTTAGTGTTACTAGGCAGCTTCCCCCTACTTCTGCTACCAGTCTCGTTAGCACTACCACTTCTTATAACACAATGCCTGTTACGATTTGCCGCCAAACGTTATCTGAATAGCCGCCTGGGTGGATATACCGGTGATTGTCTCGGCGCCGTTCAACAAGTGAGTGAAGTCGTCGGTTATCTGATCCTGCTGGCTTTTATGAGTCACGGAGGAACGGCATGAATAACGTTTATCAGAGTGCAACCATTGATTTATTACGTCATGGCACCGTTGCTGGCGACGCCGGTTTATACGGGCACACCGATATTCCCGTAACAGAATCTGGCCAGCTGCAAATGCAGCAATCAGTGAATATTGATCTGCAATATCAACAGGTGATCAGCTCTCCACTGCAACGTTGTCTGCGTTTTGCAAAAGACTATAGCCGACGCCAGGCACTCAGCCTGAAAGTAGAACCGTTATTACAGGAAATGAATTTCGGTGTATGGGACGGTCAGACATTTGATCAGCTACAGTCGTGTTGGGCTGATCTGGAGCAATTCTGGCAATCACCAGCAACAATCACCCCACCGAATGGTGAATCATTACCGGATTTTCATGATCGCGTGGCTCAAATCTGGCCGGTGTTATTACAGCAATGTCGTGGCACCCAGTCACTGGTCGTCACTCATGCCGGTGTAATACGAATGATCCTCGCGCAGCTTTTATGCGTAGACTGGCAATCAGCCGACTATTATCAACGTCTGAGAATCGATTACGGCTCAATAACCCGCATACAAGTGTTGTATACGGATGACGGAATTTATCCACAGATCCGTTTTATTGGTCGGCCATCCCCTGCTATCTGATTGGAGTGATTTAATGGAAGAGAACAGCGAGCGCCAGCAACGACATCAAGCTCGTCAGCAACGTCTAAAAGAAAAAGTAGATGCCCGTATTGCCGCCGCACAAGATGAACGCGGGCTGATGATCGTGATCACCGGTGATGGCAAAGGGAAAAGTACATCTGGTTTTGGCACCGTTACCCGAGCCGTTGGTCATGGTCTGAATGCGGGTGTGGTGCAGTTTATCAAAGGCACATGGGAATGTGGTGAACGGGTATTATTACAAAAAGCCGGCGTTGAATTTCACATCATGGCCACCGGCTTTACCTGGGAAACACAAAGCCGCGAAAAGGATCAGCAAGCCGCACAACTTGTCTGGCAGGAAGCTAAACGTATGCTGGCCTCTGATGCATATGATGTGGTGTTGTTAGACGAACTGACCTATATGGCCGCTTATCATTATCTTGATGTTGATGAAATCGTCGCTGCCATCACCAATCGCCCGTTACATCAGCATGTGATCATAACGGGGCGTGGCTGTCACCGGGCCTTGTTAGAGATTGCAGATACAGTCAGCGAAATCAAAAACGTCAAACATGCCTTTGACAGCGGCATCAAAGCACAAAAAGGTATCGACTGGTAATAGTGGTAATCCATGGCGCGCATGGTTACCATTTGACGAGAAAAGACTTACAGGACATAACCATGCTGCAATACCAGATCATTCCCGTTACCGCCTTTCAGCAAAACTGTACTTTGCTTTGGTGTGATGAAACACACGAGGCTGCACTCATCGATCCCGGTGGCGATATCGAGAAATTGCTGCAGGCAATCGGGAAAAACAACCTGACATTGACCAAGTTGCTACTAACCCACGGTCATCTTGATCATGTCGGTGGCGCCGATAAACTGCGGAAAAGTACCGGTTGCCCGATCATTGGCCCGCATCAGGCGGACGCCTTCTGGTTAAATGCTCTGCCCGCTCAATCTGAGATGTTTGGTTTTGCACATACCGATGTTTTTACACCGGATCACTGGCTCACAGAAACAGAGACCGTGTCAGTTGGCAATCTGGAACTGCAGGTGCTCCATTGCCCTGGGCACACGCCGGGTCATGTGGTTTTTTATCATGCAGCCAGTCAACTGGCGATCGTCGGTGATGTACTGTTTAACGGTTCTATCGGCCGAACCGATTTCCCGCAAGGAAACCATACCGACCTGATCAATGCCATTACCAAGAAACTGTTACCGCTCGGTGATGACGTTAAATTCATTCCCGGCCATGGCCCAATGTCGACACTGGGTCATGAGCGCGTTAGCAATCCATACCTCTGCCAGCCTGTCTGGTGATCTTTCAGCCCTCAATTCGTGAACACAGAATTGAGGGTTACTTAACCAATGCCTGATTTTCTGTAAAACTTTCCTGCATCAACTGCACCATATCGTTGAGTTGTTGATCGTCTTGTCGTTCCCGCAACAGATAGATACCAATCGAACTCATGCGCTGGGTTTCAGATAACGATAGGCTGACAATATTGAATGGTTTGAAATAGCTTTCCATGCTGCTTGGAAAAAACAAAATCGCATTGGCGTCTTCTAAGGTTTCAATACAAGCTTCCATAGTATTACTGGAATATACAATTTGTTCTTTCATATGCACTGAATTGCCATACTCCTGCCGGTATAACTCATCCATGACATAAGAATACCGGCTTTCATTTGGTGTCAGATGAATTACGGGGTAATCCTTTAAATCATCTGCGGTACACGAACGTAATGCTAACGGATGACTCGCTCTGACAAATGCTTTATGGCTGGTTTGGTATAACGGAATGAAAACAACTCCGGCATTACGATTGAGACCGTAAATCTCATTACCGACAGACAGATCCAGATCACCACTTAACAGCTGATCCATGAGCCGCAAATTATTACCAATTTCGGTATGAATATTCGCTGAAGGGTGCCGTTGCCGGTAGGTTCTGACACTGTCTTTAACAAACAAATACCACTCCGCATGGCCCGCCCCTACTTTTAATTCACGCTCTAAACGTTCTTTCAGAAACTCGATTTTTTTCAGCGTGTTGTCATGCAAACGCTGCATGATACGCGCCTCTTCCAAGACCACATGCCCGAATTCCGTTAGTTCGACGCCACTGGAAGAGCGGATCAGCAGTGGCACACCTAATGACTCCTCCAACCGCTTGATATTGATACTCAGCGTCGATTGATTCATACAAAGTTTATTTGCAGCATGCGTCACATTTTTGAGTGTTGCTACTTCGAGGAATTGCCGTAAAACCTTGTCCATGATCACAGCCCTTAGTTATGAAATTGATTTAATCAATTACTAAGCTAAAAACTACCATTTCCTAAATGTCTGTGCACTCCCTAATATCATTGGCAAGCGGGCATTTACACCCAAGATCTACGGGAAAAAATTCATCTCATGCCAGATCTTCATGAATGCCAGTGTTAATTCAACTCATTGAAACAAACACAAACTGATTTATCAGGAGACTTTTCATGACAACCAAAATCGTCCTTATCGGTGCAGGTAGTGCTCAATTCGGTTATGGCACATTAGGTGATATTTTTCAGAGCAAAACACTGGCAGGCAGCGCAATCGTATTGCACGATATCAACCCCAAAGCGTTAGCATTAACCGAAGAGACCGCTCGTCGCTTTATTGCCGAACAAGATCTGCCATTTACTATCAGCGCGACTACCAATCGAAAAGAAGCACTGAAAGGTGCTGGCTTTATTATGATCTCGATTGAAGTCGGTGATCGATTTGCACTGTGGGATATGGACTGGCAATTACCACAGCAATACGGCATCAAACAAGTCTATGGTGAAAATGGCGGCCCCGGTGGTTTATTCCATTCCCTGCGCATCATTCCACCTATTCTGGCGATCTGTGAAGACATCGCGGCTATCTGCCCGGATGCCTGGATCTTCAACTACTCCAATCCAATGAGCCGCATTTGTACTACCGTGCACCGTAAATTCCCGCAACTGAACTTCATTGGCATGTGTCATGAAATCGCATCGCTGGAACGTTATCTGCCAGAGATCTTAAATACGCCATTTGAGAATTTAGCGTTGCGTGCCGGTGGATTGAACCATTTCAGTGTGCTGCTGAATGCTAATTATCGCGATTCAGGTAAAGATGCTTATGCTGATATTCGCGCCAAAGCGCCCGCTTACTTTGAGAAATTGCCGGGTTTTAGCGACATCCTTAATTACACCCGTAAACATGGCAAATTAATCGAAACCGAAGGTGCGACTGAGCGCGATGCGATGGGCGGCATTGACAGCGCTTATCCTTGGGCAGACAGAACACTGTTTAAGGAAATTTTAGAGAAATTTAACTATCTTCCCATCACTGGCGACAGCCATTTTGGTGAATATATCCGCTGGGCTTATGAAGTCAGCGATCACCGTGGCATTCTTGATTTCTATGCGTTCTATCGTAATTACTTAGGTCATATTGAACCGAAAATTGAGCTGAAACTCAAAGAGCGAGTCGTTCCGATCATTGAAGGTATTCTCACCAACTCGGGGTATGAAGAAGCTGCTGTGAATATTCCGAACAAAGGCTATATCAAACAGTTACCAGAATTTATCTCTGTGGAAGTGCCGGCGATTATCGATAGCAAAGGTATTCACGGCATTAAATTAGATATGCCTGCAGGCATTGGCGGGTTGTTAGGCAATCAGGTGGCGGTGCATGATTTGACCGCCGAAGCCGTGTTAAACCAATCCCGAGAACTGGTTATTCAGGCATTACTGGTCGATTCGGTTAATGACAAATGCCGCTGTATTCCCGAATTGGTTGATCTGATGATTTCACGTCAGTCACCGTATCTCGACTATCTGAAATAATTGCTATAAAGACAGAAGGCGTAACTAACTTAGTTACGCCTTCTTGTTTATTCATTTATCAATTTCATCTAAATACTTTTCAACTTCAGCATCTGCAGCGGGGTCACTTTTTGTAGCCGAGCCCATTTCAGCCGCTTTTTTACCCTGGACTTTCGCTTCTTCATACTGCAAATAAAAATCGCGGGTAGTGATATAAGGATCAAACGCATTATCAATAATAGATTCCTGATCGATCACTTTCGAACGCGCATCTAAACCATCAATGGCAAATTTCGCAAGAGTTACCGACGTGCCCATATAGCTGTACGGCCAGTAAAGACTATCAACAACTCTACCGATACCGCTACGCAACGTCATTGGACCAGCAACCGGGATCATAAAATATGGCCCTTGCGTGACTTTAGCCCGACCTAACACTGTCGACATCGTCATTCTATGACGATCAATTCCCATGTCAGTTGCGATATCAAACAACCCCAACATACCAACAGTAGAGTTCAAAGAAAAACGCGCCAAACTGGCACCTGAATGTTTAACCTCGCCTAATAACATGTTGTTCACGACATTATTTGGTTCTTCTAAGTTGTTAACGAAGTTACTCACCCCTGTACGGAATGGCGTAGGAACCCACTTAACATAACCATGAACAACGGGACGTAAAACATGCTTATCCATGATGTCATAGTTAAACCACCACATTGCACGGTTGAATGTAGGGAATGAATCGGTTGAACCACCAGGTCCGGAAGGATAATCAGAAGAAATATGTGTTGCCAAAATATCTGGCTGAGCTGGTGCACGATTTTCTGTCACAGTGGCTGCAGACGCTGCAGTTGTATAAGAAAAAAGGCCACAGACTATAACTGATAACAGTTTTCGAATTGGCATCATGATAATGTTCTAAGCTCCCGTTTGTTCGGTGAAGCATTCCGTAGGCAAGTATGCAGATAAAACTAAACCAGGGAATTTATTTGCCGATAGAAATAAGTATGCCAGCACACGCCAACTCATTCAAAATTAAATGACATTAATGCCTTATGCCGGAAGATAAACTGAGTAATATTGACCGTTTCAGCACCAAACCTCTTTCATCGAACGGAGGTGCGGCGCTATTAAATTCAGACGCAGAAACGACTGATGCAACATTAGTGTCATTATCCAATCGTTACCAATCGGTACAGGAGTTAGTCGGGCAACTAAGCAAAGCCCAAGGGCGATTACCGACAGAAGTAGACCAGAAACTACAAGCACTATTACAGCAATTAAATATTGAACGACAATCCCTAAGTGACCGTATTACTGAGCAACAGCCAGGGAAAACAGAGACGACCACAATAGCGCAGCCCAACACAGAACAACAACAATCACTACGCCAATTAAGCACTCTGCTGAGTCAAACGCCAATCACATCTTTGCCTACGGTACTAAAAACTGACGTTGGGACACGCATCAGCGGTGATGCTTTATATTCAACGCTCATAAAATTAATGCAGCAGCAACCAGCTACATTGGGTCCTGATACTGCGCTAGGGAAAAATATACTGAACTACCTGTTACAATCCCAATTGGCCTTAACTCAGGATCATTGGCAAAGTTTACCACTACCCCTAAAGGGTCAACTCACTCAATCGGGTATTTTTCCGCCAACCGCTTTAGCCACGCCACCACAACGGCAACTGATACAGCAAATTACATCACAAATATTCAGTTTACTGGCACAGCCCAAAAACGCGCCAACAATATCTGCAACACCATTGGCAGTAAATAGTAGCCAAACAACGATAGCATCGGGTGAACTAAACACCCCATCTAATGACGTTCAACAACAAACGACGTTGCAAGCTAACACAAGTAATCTGCGCAGCATTGATCTAGCCTTAAAAACTTTCTTGCAATCATTACCACAAGAAACCGCATCATTACCACAACCGGTCAAAGAACTGGTTCAACAGCTACGAAGTTTGTTGCAGCAACCAATGTTTAATTCCAGCAACAATGGGCCACTACAAACTACATTACCAAGCCGTTTACAGCCGGTAATAAATAACCCTTTACTCAGTGAAATTAATAATCAGCCAGTTACGACTATCAGTATTAATCGTATTCAAAACACGCTGAATACACTCAACACACCTACTGCTTCTGAAAACACAAGCATAGGCACAACTAATAGCCCAACATTATCGATTGACTCCAAAACAGCCGATATTTTAAATCGCTGGTTACTCCAGTTAGCAGCACCAAAGATCATGCAGTCACCCGAATTACTGGCGCAAATAAAAACGATGTCACCAATGCCGATTTGGTTACCGGCCACCACAGATGAATGGCATCAGTATCAAAGTGGGTTTGAGTCTCTACAAGACAGTACAATACAACTTACCCAGCAACTGCAAGCAGCAATATTGCCAACTGTATCGCCGATGTCAGCCAATGATGTTTCACTCAAGACAACCGCTGATACTCAAAATGAAAATAGTGTTTTGCCCATTCAAGCGATCAGCCGAAATGATAAAGGAAACAACATTGCCGTTCTGCAACAACTACTGACTTCGTTACAGCAAGGCTTACCACGTTTAGACACGCCTGTTTCTACGGAAACGTTGCCAGTGAGTCTGAATTCAGCTGCAGAGCTCTTATTGCAACAATTTAGCTCGCCGTTGCAAACCAGTGATCATGTGCGTAGTTGGATGCAATTCTTATTACAGCCGCTCGATAGTGACGGTGCTTATGGCAAAGCAATGCAGCAATGGTTAGTACAACTACTTCAACTGCGAGCAAAAACAAATCAAGCTGCACAACAAACTAAATCAAACTCAACAGAACAAAATCACCTGCAAAATCAGCTAAATGCATTAGATAAACTTAGCGAACAGAGTGTAGAGTCATTTCGAATGCCGCCACAACCTACACCAGGTAGTAATGGTCAATTACCCTCTTTTTTACATTTCCCCTTGCCACCACAAAATACCGGTGAGGAACCTGGTTCACTGACTTTACAACGAAATACGCGGGAAGATGATGAACGCGGCTGGAATATTTCACTGTCTCTTGAACCAGGTAAATTAGGTCCCATTCGTTTTCAGGCGCGTATCGCGTTACCCGAAATAACACTCTCCATCGTGGCAGAAAAAACAGCTACTGTGGATTTAATTAAGCAAACCTACCCATTATTGGAACAACGATTTCAATCGCTTGGGTTAACACCACAAACCTTGCAAATACGTCAGGGAAAAATAAAAAAAGAAACATCAATATCACCGGATCCCTCATCCAGATTTTCAGTAAAGGTTTAACTATGCAAAAAAATACCGAATTAGTAGGGTTAACTTATGATGGTGATAAAGCACCCTTTGTTAGCCAAAGAGCCAGCGGATCGGCTGCAGAACAGATATTATCGTTAGCTGCGGAACAAGGCATGTATATACATCAGGATCCAGAATTACTGGAGCGGTTAGCAATCTTGCAGGATGGTGATGCTATTCCACCGGCTTTATTCGTAGTTATTGCAGAAATTCTGGCCTATTCCTATGTGTTGCAAGGAAAAACGCCGGAACATTGGCGCCGCGCAGATGGCAGCACCGCTATCGATATTCGTCGTTAATTACCAGAACGGTGCTTATGCAGCGAAAGGAGCAGTTCTGCTTCGGCTTTAGGGAGTTCGCATTCCTGCATAATCTCTTCAATACCAGCACCTAACTCAACCATTTTAACGGCACGGCTGTACAATTTATTTTCTGGCGTTTGAACACTCATTTCTTGCTGTACTTCATTCAGGGCAACCAGCTTACGTTCCAATTCAATCAGCTTTTGACCAGCGCCAAGTGATACCGACTGAAGTTCACCAAATTTCTTTTTACTGCTATCACGAGTTTTTATTAATTCTTTCACGATCAGCTCCATCGCATGCTGGACACGATAGAGCCGACGAATATGAAATGCAGCGACGCCGAGACCAACCGCCATACAAATTGATACAGCGATCAATGAAAGAAGCCAAGGTTGTGATAAATAATCCATTTTCTAAATTACCGTTGCAGTTTCACAACCCGCTTTATACACAAAAAACAATAAATACTCATCTTAAAGATGAGAATCAAAGCATACTCAGTTCGCCCCACTCTTCATCAGAGAGTAGTTTGTTCAAATCAACCAAAATTAATAACTCACCGTCACGGTTGCTAACGCCCTGAATAAACTTAGAGCTTTCTTCAGTGCCAACGCTTGGTGCAGTATCAATTTCAGAAGCACGCAAATATACAACTTCAGCCACGCTATCAACCATGATACCTAAAACTTGTTTCTCGGCTTCAATGATAACGATACGTGAATTATCCGTGATCTCTGCAGGATCTAAACCAAAGCGTGAGCGAGTATCGATAACTGTTACAACGTTGCCACGCAGGTTAATAATGCCCAGAACGAAATCCGGCGCCCCAGGAACAGGTGCGATATCGGTATAACGCAGCACTTCCTGCACCTGCATAACATTAATGCCGTAAGTTTCGCGATCCAGCTGAAAGGTAACCCACTGCAGGACTTCATCTTCGGCAACATTTTGAGCCAGATTTCTCTTTTGATTCATAGTGATTTTCCCTTCCTCGCCAATTCAGCTTCCCCATTAAAACTAGCAATAATATGCCAATCTAGCGAGTTACTGACCATCTATATTCACACCTTGTTGTAATAGTGTGAGCAACTCCTGAACATGCAGTAGTGCACACCGCTTTTCTTTTACCATTCCAGCCAACCAAGGACGTTTTCCTGGTTTATCACGCCATTTGATCTGTTCATAACGTAAGGTTTCCGTGCCAATCAGTGTATGGCACTCAATCCCCCATTGGCTTTCACCTAACATGACTAGATATTGATAATCTTCGCTATTTTGCTGCTCAGGCATAAACCAGCGAGTACTATCAACGACATTTAATTGTGTATCCCGATGTGTCATTACACCTGAAAACCATTCTGGTTTACCAAATAGCGGAGTTACCTTTTGCAATTGATGAATGCCACCTAAATCAGTAAGTGGCACAGCAAAGGTAATGCCTGAAACAGTAAAAAACAGTGCCGGAAATTCTTTTTCAGGTGATATGTTTTGCCATACAGACTCTGGTTGTACTGACTCAACCTCAGCCGGAACCACAATGACAGTTGGTTCTTCAGGTGCTTCCACAACATTACTAACTGTCGATAACAATTGATTGAGCTGTAATGTTCTTTCTTGAGTGACAACCGTTGGCTCAGCAACCGGTAATTCCGGTTCAGGAATAGCCATTCGGGCAGGTTGAATAGCCATGGGTGTTTCAGAGGGATCTGATTTAACCTCAGAGGTATCAACATCATTCAGCAAAGACTGAAAGTAGTCTTGCATGGCTTTCGCCTGAGAGGCTTGACTCATATCTCGCTTTCTTCCTTAATTTTCTTATCCTGTTGCTGAACATATTTCAGCAAACTGGCATAAGCTTGGGCTCCACGGCTTTCAGGAGCGAAAACAGATAAGGGGGTATGTAATAAACTTGCATCTCGAAATTTGGTATCAACCGGAATAACAGCACCCCAGACACTATCACCATACACTTCCTTTATGGCATCTAATGTTTGTACTGATGCTTTTGTCCGACGATCAAACATCGTTGGTACAATGGTGTAACGAAAACCACCAGGACGCGTTCGCTGCATTAAGGTAAAAGTCTTAATCATTCGTTCAAGACCTTTTTGTGCCAAAAACTCCGTCTGAACAGGCACGATAACTCGATCACTGGCAGCCATTGCATTTATCATCATCACCCCCAAAACAGGAGGACTATCGATAAGCACGTAATCATACAGATCTTTAACGCTTTGCAAGGCCCGACTCAGGATCAACCCCATCCCCTCTTTCGTTCCTAATGTGCGATCTAATGTAGCTAAAGTAATCGATGCAGGAACCAGCGAGATATTTTCAAATTGGGTTTTTAATGTCAGTCGACCAACAACGCCTCGCGTTTGTCTCGGCGCTTTGAACAGCTCATATAAAGTGCCATAAAGCTCATCGGAGTCATAACCCATGTAACTGGTTAGCGATGCATGTGGATCAGTATCAATTAATAATACACGGTGTCCCTGCTGAGCCAACCAGCCAGCAAGTGTCACTACAGTTGTAGTTTTACCCACGCCGCCTTTTTGATTCGCTATCGCCCAAACAATCACATCAAAGCCCCTATCGACTTTCAACTTTAAAACGGCCATCCGGTAACTGAATAACCTTCAGTTTATCCGGATCAACGGATGGTGCATTCTGCGTATCTTGAACAGCTGCCACAGGTGCAATGACCTCTAATGCTTTGACTTCACGGATGTATTTAGAAATCGCAATAGTCACCTTACGATTACGTTTCCGACCTTCGTCTGTAGAATTAGAAACAAAAGGCGCATATTCACCATAAGCTTCTAGTGCCATTCGATCAGGCACAATACCTTCTCGTTGTAAGCTAACCAAAACCGCTTCTGCACGTTTTGCAGATAACTCCCAGTTGGATGCGTAAAGCTCCACTGTTGTGGGTGTATTATCAGTATAGCCACGGACACGAATGTAGTTATTCATTGATTTAACAATGGCAGCAATATTGTGAATCACAGGCAAGGAACGCTTTAGCAGGGTTGAACTACCAGCTGGAAAAACTAAATCAGAACTCAGCTCTATGGTTAACCAATCTTCTGTCTCACTAAAGCTCACCGCACCTTGTGCAATTTGTTGCTGTAAAGCAGAACGCAACTCTTGGCGGACTTTATCAAAAGGAGCACCAGAGCTATTTTCGCCCACTTGAGCTGCAATAGACGTTTGTCGAGGGTTGTTTGCGCCTGCGTTCTTATCATCACCTTTCGATTTGCTTGATGGTTGAGGAACCGTTGTTGATGCACCAACATCCATGACACCGCCGCCGCCTTGAGTCGGCGCCTGAACGAGCATAGTTGGTTTGCTGGCAGGAATAGAAAGTTGCTCGGAAGACTCGCCACTACTCATCACATTAGGGCTGGCCGTCATTACTGAGTTACCAGTGCTCGGTGAAATATAGCCCATGTCAGAAAATGATTGCATCAACCCCTGAATTAATTGTTTAGATTCAGTTTGTTTGGCTGTAGCAAACGCATATAAAACTACAAACAAGGCAAATAAAAGAGTCAGCAAGTCAGCGTATGACACAAGCCATCGTTCATGGTTCTCATGTTCGGCATGCTTCTTCTTTCTGGCCATTAATGGTGAGCCTCTAGATAGACTTCCATTCTCCGTTTTAACTGCAGTGCATTTTCACCGCTGGCAATGGATAAAATACCTTCAAGGATCATGTTTTTATAAAATGCGACACCATGCGCTATATTTTTAAGACGATTACCCGTTGGCAGGAAAATGATATTACAAGAGCCAACACCATAGATGGTGGCAATGAACGCAACAGCAATTGCAGGGCCAAGCTGATCAGGTTTATCCAACAGTCCCATCGCATGAATCAAACCTAATACAGCACCCAATATACCCATGGTAGGTGCATACCCACCAAATGCCTCAAAAACCTTCGCAGATTGTTCCATTTGATGCTGTTCAAATTCAATTTCATTTTCAAGCAAATGAATAACTTGTTCTTTGTCTACACCATCAACAACCATCTGAATGCCTTTGCTCAGAAATGGTTCATCGATTTTGCTGATCTCATTTTCCAGTGCCAATAAGCCCTGTTGACGAGCTAATGTTGCCATACCTTCCAACAAGGCCACCTGTGCGGCCAGATCATGAAATGGTGGTTTAATCAGCCATTTGAATTTAGTCAACGCGCCTACAAAAACTTTAATGGGATACTGGACCATTACACAGCCTGTGGTGCCGGCAATAACAATCAGGAAGGCAGGAGCATTGATAAGTGCACTTGGATGCCCACCTTCTATTAACATTGCAGCGATAACACAACCGATCGCAACGATAATTCCCAAAAAGTTCATGTTATATGCCTACCTCTACAGAAATGCGCTGAGCAACACGATCTAAAGGTAACGATTCAGATGAGATGCCTGCTTTAGCCACAGCTTGAGGCATGCCATAGACAACACAACTTGCTTCATCCTGTGCCCAGATCGTTGCCCCCTGATCTTTCAGCAGTCGAGCGCCATCACGTCCATCGGCCCCCATACCAGTCAGAATGATAGCAAGCACTTTATCCCCGTGTGATTTAGCTAAAGATGCGAAAGTGATATCAACACAGGGTTTGTAATTAACTTTGTCATTACCGTCAATTATACGTAAACGAGCTGATGTTCCTCGCCCATCAACCAGCATTTGTTTACCGCCTGGGGCTAAATAGGCATTCCCTGGTTTAAGCACATCACCATCTTCGGCTTCCTTTACCGAGATTTTGCACAAGCTATTGAGACGAGCTGCAAATGCGCTGGTAAACGTAGATGGCATGTGCTGAATAAGCAAAATTGGATGTGGAAAATTAGCAGGTAATTGCGTCAATATGGTCTGCAGCGCTACAGGGCCTCCCGTCGAAGTTCCTATTGCAACCAGCTGATAACTTTTTCCTGAACGTTTGTAATGCACAGGCGCAGACACTTTCTCTGCGACAGGTTGTGTTCGCAGAGAACTAGTGACGCTAGTAATACTACGAGCTAATGTGGAGCCCGTATTGGTCGGCGTCGGTGTAGCCACTCTTGGTGTCGTCATAAACATACGACGACGAGAAAGTGCCTTGATCCGCTGCTGTAATAATGTAATTGCTTCTTGTTTATCCCGAGCAATGTCTTCAAATTTTTTCGGTAAAAAATCCAGAGCACCAGCATCTAACGCATCAAGCGTCGCCTTGGCGCCCGCTTGCGTTAATGATGAAAACATTAAAATTGGAGTAGGACATTTCGCCATTATTTCACGAACAGCAGAAATACCATCTAACACGGGCATTTCAATATCCATCGTGATCACATCTGGACGCAAATTCAAGGCTTTTTCTATTGCTTCCTTACCATTCACAGCAGTATCCACTACCTCAAGTAGTGGATCCTGATTAACGATTTCTGTGACGCGGCGCCGGAAGAAACTGGAGTCGTCCACGACTAGTACTTTTACGGCCATGTTCTATTTATTATCTCTTTGTTATCTGCGACGCGCGTAATGCTTCAATAATCCCGGAATATCCAGAATCAAGGCTATACCGCCATCGCTAGTGATGGTTGCTCCAGCCATTCCCGGAGTTCCGTGCAACAAATTATCCAGAGGTTTAATAACGACCTCTTCTTGTCCGATCAGATTATCCACAACAAAGCCTATTTGTTTCTGACCAACCTGGACGATAACGACATGCCCGCTTTCGGTTCTGTTGCCATGCCCACCGCGGATGAGCCACTCCTGCAAGAAAAAGAGTGGAATAGCCTTATCACGAACAATAATCGTCAGCTGGCCATCAACCATTTTGGAGTTAGTTAGATTCAAATAGAATATTTCATTAACACTGCTCAAAGGTAATGCGAAGGTTTGGTGGCCAACCTCTACCATTAGTGTCGGCAATATAGCCAGTGTCAACGGCACTTTAATTTCAATACGAGTACCCGTTCCTTTTGAGGAATGAATGTTAATCGTACCGTTTAACTGAGTAATGCTGGTTTTCACGACATCCATGCCAACACCACGGCCGGATATATCCGAAATTTGCTGTTTCGTTGAAAACCCAGGAGCAAAAATCAGATTAAATGCCTCTGTATCACTCATTCTGGCAGCAGTATCATGGTCAAGAACACCACGGCTAACTGCAATTTCTTTGAGTTTCTCAGGATCCATACCGGCACCATCATCCGTAATACTCAGAAGGATGTGATCACCCTCCTGAGAAGCACGCAATGTAATGGTACCTTTTCTTGGTTTTCCTGCTGCTTCACGTTTTTCAGGCAACTCAACACCATGATCGCAAGAGTTGCGAACCAGATGCACTAACGGATCAGCCAAAGCTTCAACAAGGTTTTTGTCCAGATCGGTTTCTTCACCTTCCATGATTAACTCAATGTCTTTCTTCAGACTACGAGCCAAATCACGAACAACGCGAGGGAAACGGCCAAAAACCTTTTTAATCGGTTGCATGCGGGTTTTCATCACCGCACCTTGTAAATCAGCCGTCACTACGTCGAGATTTGAGACAGCTTTTGCTAGATCTTCATCGTTACTGGCAACACCTAAACTAATTAAGCGATTGCGGACTAAAACTAACTCGCCCACCATATTCATGATGACATCGAGGGTGCGCGTGTCGACACGAACAGTAGTTTCTGACTGAACAGCCTGCTGCTGAGCCGGTGGTTGAGCAGCAACTGCCGCTTTCGTTGTTATTTCTGGTTCTATTTCTTGAATATGTTGAGCTGGTTCAGAAGCAGCTTCTTCAGTATTAGCTGGTGCTGCAGCTACTGCAGATGGCCCTTTACCTTGACCATGCAACTGATCCAGCAGTTTTTCAAAATCATCATCAGAGATCTCGTCACCAGCCGTTGCTGAGGATGAAACGGGCACTGAAGGTGGAGGTACTTGCGCTTCTGATGTAGGAGCTGCGTCTGGACGACCAACGTGTTTACCGGCACCATGTAATTGATCCAACAGAGCTTCAAATTCGTCATCGGTAATATCACCAACAGCGTCAGATGTAGATGCTGTAGCCGTCACAGCTGGCGCTTTTCCTGGACCATGCAGTTCATCCAGCAAACGTTCAAATTCATCGTCAGTAATCTCATCAATACTGTTGCCAGAAGATGATGCAGCAGTTACAGGTGGAGGCGCTACAGGAGCAGGCGGTGCAACCACTACAGCTGGTTTGGCAACTGCGGCTGCAACTTTCGCAATATGAGCCGGATCAGCAAGATGATGAAGAGCTTCGAGTAATGCAGGAGATGCTGGTTCTAAAGGATCGCGATTTTGGACACGACCAAACATTTCGTTAACGGTGTCTAACGCCTGCAGGATAACATCCATTAATTCAGCACTAATTTGCTGCTTACCAGTACGTAAAATATCAAATACGTTTTCTGCACCATGGCAAACATCAACCAGTTCGCCCAGAGATAAGAACCCTGCACCACCTTTTACGGTATGAAAACCACGGAAAATGGCATTCAATAATTCGCGATCATCCGGACGTTTTTCCAGCTCGACCAACTGTTCGGACAGCTGTTCAAGAATTTCAGATGCTTCGACTAAAAAGTCCTGCAGAATATCCTCATCAACTTCGAAGCCCATGTATTACTCCCTAGAAACCTAAACTTGACAGCAAATCATCAACGTCGTCTTGATTATTCACCACGTCTGTTCGCAACTCTTTGTTAATAATAGGACCTTCGGCTTCGATATTGCGTTCTGGCTGCTGGTTTTGTGAAGTAGTTTCAGCTGTGATGTCTAAATCACCAAACATCGTCAGCATTTCAACCAATTTATTTTCAACTTCCTGTACCAACGCAATGACTTTACGGATCATTTGCCCAGTTAGATCCTGAAAATCCTGAGCCATAAGAATGTCTGTGAGTAAATGACGAAGCTTATCTGCATCCAATTCAGAAACTTTGATGAAGTCATCTAGTTGATGACACAAGGTTTTAAATTGACCAACAACAATATTGCGCGTCATTAACGCGTTCCAATCAGGCAAAATACGCTGAATATTATCATTAAGCTTATCTGACAACGGCAAACAAGCCTCAACAGCATCCATTGTTCGATTTGCTGCTTTATCCGTCATATCAATGACATAATTAAGCCGCTCTCTTGCATCCGGAATATCTTTTTCTGCTAACGCAGGAATTCGTGGATCAAGTTGAAACTCTTGCAATGATGTGTGTAACTGTCTGGTTAAATGCCCAAGTTCCGCAAAAAGAGCATGAGCATTAGGCTGGCAAACATCTGCCAACATTAAATTCGCCTCATGCTGTAACCCTTGTTCCAGCAGTTCTACCAGCTTTTTAGCCTGATCGAGGGTTATTAAAGGTACTTGCGCCTTCATAGATACCCCTGTATCAGCCAATTCGCTCGAAAATCTTATCCAGTTTTTCTTTCAACGTTGCTGCAGTGAAAGGTTTAACGATATAACCATTAACACCAGCCTGAGCTGCTTCGATGATCTGTTCACGTTTGGCTTCTGCAGTCACCATTAATACCGGCAGATGGCGCAAAGATTCATCAGCGCGGATTGCCTTCAATAAATCAATGCCTTGCATGCCCGGCATGTTCCAGTCTGTTACAACAAAGTCAAAATCACCATTTTTCAGCATCGGCAATGCAGTATTACCATCATCTGCCTCGTGGGTGTTATTTAGCCCCAAATCCCGGAGCAAATTTTTGATTATCCGGCGCATTGTTGAAAAATCATCAACAATGAGGATTTTCATGTTTTTATCCAAAGTGTCCTCCTAAACAACCACCCAATCAGACTAAGGAAATAATTAACCTGTCTATATGTCTTATTATGCCTGATACGTCACCGTCAGTGTAGCCAACTAATTGTGTTATCAATACCATTCTTTCATTCGAGCTCTGATTCTGTGAAGTGCCTGACTTTGAATCTGGCTAACTCGAGACTCACTTACATCAAGTATTTGTCCTATTTCCTTTAAATTCAATTCTTCATCATAGTAAAGCGACAAGATAAGTGCTTCTCTTTCAGGCAATTGTGAAATACATTCAGATAGTGCGGTTGAAAAACGCTCATTCGCGACGGTGTCAAAGGAATGACTCATGTCAGAAACGGCATCAACACCACCGATCACGTCATCAGTGACGCCTAAATCTTCGATACCGACAATACGACCACAGGCTGTGTCGTTTAACATACTGTGGTATTCAGCCAGGCCAACTTCAAGTTTCGCGGCAACTTCACTATCTCGGGCATCCCGCCCATGTTCAGTTTCTACTTCATGAATAGCGTCAGATATGCGTCGGGTATTACGATGAACCGAGCGTGGAACCCAGTCTCCCTGACGGATTTCATCAATCATTGCACCTCGAATACGAATGCCGGCATAAGTTTCAAAACTAGCCCCTTTCCCAGCATCATAATTCCGGTAAGCATCAAGCAGTCCAATCATTCCTGCTTGTAATAAATCATCCAGCTGTACACTGCTGGGCAGACGAGCCAACATATGTTGCCCAATCCGTTTCACCAGCCCTGCATATCTTTCAACCAGCCGGTTAGGATCTTGTTGGCGATGATAGGCTTGAGCTTTGTTCATCATTGATTTTCACCTACAACTTTTTTGGGTTGTAACAAGTTTTCAATGAAAAATTCTAAATGACCACCTGGCTGGTTTGGTATTGGCCAACTGGAAACTTTATTCGCTAATGCTCGGAATGCCAGTGATGCGGGTGATTTAGGAAACGCATCAACGATCACTTTTTGTTTTTTTACTGCTTGGCGAACATTATTGTCGTAAGGAATACAGGCAACTAATTCCAGTGAGGCATCAAGAAAACGATCGGTGACCCGAGTCAATTTAGTAAAGAGCTCTTGCCCTTCGCGTAAACTGCGCACCATGTTGGCAACAATGCGAAAACGAAAAACACCATATTCTCGGGAAAGGAGTTTGATCAGTGCGTAAGCATCGGTGATCGAGGTTGGCTCATCACAGACCACCACCATGACATCTTGGGCCGCACGCGCAAAACTCATCACCATGTCAGAAATACCAGCAGCAGTATCCACCAGCAGCATATCAATCGGTGTCTGCAATTCACTAAAAGCTCGGATTAACCCTGCATGCTCAGACGGTGATAATTCAACCATGGATTGAGTACCCGACGTTGCTGGGATAATCATCAACCCATTTGGCCCTTCAATAATAATGTCGTCGAGTGAACATTGCCCAGAAAGCACATGTGACAGATTTTTATGTACCCGGAGACCCAGCATAACGTCGAGGTTAGCCAAACCTAAGTCGGCATCTAATATCAACACCCGTTTGCCTTGTGCGGCCAAGCTCATACCGACATTCAAAGTGACATTCGATTTACCGACGCCCCCTTTACCACCTGTCACGGTGACAACTTTGATGCGGTGATTACGCTGCATATTCCGCAGACCACTGGCTTGATTCATAGTTACACCCATTTTATTCATAAAACTCCGCATGATTCGGCTCATGGGGGTCACTGCTCCAATAATAGGGCTGACCCGTCTGCGCATCCAGTTGTTGCATGGTAACCGACACTAACTCTGCAACATTCGGTAGCTGAATATCTTCCGGCACGCGTTGTCCGTTAGTAACGTAACTGATAGGCAACGAGTTTTGAATACAGACATCCAGGACATCGCCAAGATTGAGACTTTCATCCAACTTGGTCAAAATGCAGCCGCTCAATGGGATACGGTGAAAATGTTCATACGCTTCCTGTAATACCCGACGTTGTGCTGTAGCAGGTAACACCAGATAGTGACGAATTTTGACCCGGCTATTTTGAATTAATGTATCGAGTTGTTCATTCAAACGAACATCACGTTGCCCCATGCCAGCTGTATCAATAAGAACTAACCGACGATTGCGCAGTTGATAGAGCGCAGTACCTAATTCTTCAACATTGGTAACTGCTCTGACTTGGCAGCCCATGATCCGGCCATAAGTTTGCAATTGATCTTGTGCACCGATCCGATAGTGATCGGTAGTAATCAACGCTACTTGTTCCGCACCATATTTCATGGCAAATCGAGCGGCTAATTTGGCAATAGTGGTCGTTTTTCCTACCCCTGTTGGCCCTAATAAAGCAACAGCGCCACCGAATCGCATAATTTCGTCATCACCGACCTTCAGTTGTTGAGTCAGTAAACGTTCGATATGTTGCCATGCATCATCTAACGGAATATCTTCCGGCACCATACCCGCGAGTTGATCTGCCAGCGTTTCAGTAAAACCACCCTTGAGCAGTTGTTTAATCAGCAAAGCACGAATAGGCTCTCTACGCTCAACTTCCTGCCACATTAAACCTGATAACTGGTGTTGCAGTAATTTACGGATGGAAGCCATTTCTGAACGCATGGCTTCCATTTCTTTATCTTTATGCGCAGAAGAGGCAGAAGAAGATTGGCGAGAACTGGCAAGAGGTCGTGGTCTTGCGGGCTCAGGTGCCATCTTGGCTTGTTCTTCCAGTGTCGGCGGTAATCCAAACGATTGCTGTTCACGCACAAGTTTGCTCTGTCTGGCCAATAAAGCGCCCAGACTATCCGCTACCTTTTCTTTGGCGTTATCAAATGCAGCACTCATCTGCGATTCAGGACGTTGCCCTGTAAACTCCACGCGATCTTCTTTTAATGCTCTTGCGGTTGGCATCGACTGGGCACCCTGCGCAGTCTGGTAGTCAACAGCAGCAACGATTTCGATGCCACCGGTCACTTTTTTATTGGACATGATGACGGCATCAGGCCCTAATAATTCTTTTACTTCCGCCAGGGCTGTTCTCATATCCTTGGCAAATACGCGCTTTATTTTCACCTAAACCTCCCGGCTCTATTGCTGCCCAACAGAGCTGACGATGCGGATTTGCTTATCTTCCGGTATCTCCTGATAAGAAAGAATTCGCAGGTTAGGAATGGCATTTCTCACAAAACGAGACAATGTATTACGCAGCACACCAGAGGTCAGTAGCACTGGTGTTTGTCCTTCAAGTTCCTGACGCTGAGCAGCTTCAGTTAAGGATTTCTGCATTCTTTCTGCCAATCCGGGTTCAATACCTGCCCCTTCAGCTCCACCCGCTTGCAGTGACTGGTGTAAAATTCTTTCTAAATCAGGCGCTAATGTAATAACTGGAATGATATTCTCGCCGCCTACGATACTTTGAACAATAAGCCGACGCAAAGAAATACGACAAGCGGCGGTTAATACATCAGGATCTTGGCTACGTGGCGCATATTCAACCAATGTTTGTAATAATGTACGCATATCTCGGATGGTAACGCCTTCCGAAAGCAGATTTTGCAGTACTTTCACCAACGTTCCCATAGAAACAACACCAGGAACCAAACCTTCAGTAAGTTTAGGCTGATTACGACCAATCAGTTCGAGTAAATTTTGTACCTCATCATGGCCTAACAACTGTGCTGCATGTTGTGTCAGTAACTGGCTAAGATGCGTTGCAATAACCGTTGACGCATCGACTACGGTGTAGCCAAGGCTTTGAGCATAATCGACCTGATCTTTAGTGATCCATACCGCATCCAGACCAAATGCCGGATCTCGACCTTCAATGCCGTTCACGGTGCCAAAAACTTGACCCGGATTAATCGCCATTTCCCGATCGTGATAAACCTCAGATTCACCACAAGTAACACCCATCAGAGAAATACGGTATTGGTTTGGCTGTAAATCAAGGTTGTCACGGATATGTACTGGTGGAACCAAAAAGCCTAATTCCTGCGACAGTTTCTTACGCACACCTTTGATACGATTTAACAATTCACCGCCCTGCGTGCGGTCAACCAGCGGGATCAGGCGGTATCCCACTTCTAAGCCAATTACATCAACTGGGGTCACATCATCCCAACTCAGATCTTTTTGCTCAGGAGCACGAACGGCATCGCCAGTGACAGCAGGTTTGTTAGCTAATTCTTGTGCTTTTTTCTTGGAGTGGTTCAGCCCGAGCCATGCACCACCAGCACAAATGCCACCCAACAAAAGAAACGCAAAGTGCGGCATGCCGGGCACGATACCCATGATCAACAGTATGGACGCAGCAATGATGAGTGACTTAGGATCTTTGAACATCTGCCCTAATACGACAGTGCCCATGTCCTGTTCAGTATTTTGACGAGTAACGATGACGGCAGCGGCAATAGACAGCATTAACGATGGGATCTGGGCAACCAATCCATCACCAATGGTCAACAAGGTATAAATTTGCGTTGCTTCGGCAAAACCCAGACCATGCTGCACCATGCCGATGATAAAACCACCGATAACGTTGATGAACAGGATCATGATACCGGCAACAGCATCACCTTTTACGAATTTAGAAGCACCATCCATTGAGCCATAAAAATCAGCTTCCGCGGTGACATCAGCACGGCGGCGTTTCGCTTCTTCCTGATTGATAAGGCCCGCATTCAAATCGGCATCAATGGCCATTTGTTTACCGGGCATAGCATCCAAAGTAAAACGGGCACTCACTTCCGCAATACGGCCAGCACCTTTGGTTACCACAACAAAGTTGATGATCATCAAGATGGCAAAAACGATTAAACCGACTGCGTAGTTACCACCTATAACCACCGATCCAAATGCTTCGATAACGTGACCTGCCGCAGCCGGGCCATTGTGCCCTTCCAGCAAAACAACACGCGTAGAAGCAATGTTTAATGCCAAACGTAATAACGTGGTAACCAGCAAAATCGTAGGGAATGCAGCGAAATCAAGCGGACGACGGGTATAAATCGCAACCAAAAGTACCAGTAGTGCCAGTGCAATATTGAAGGTAAACAGAATATCTAACAGGAAGGCAGGCATTGGCAAAACAACCATGCCCAAGCCGGCGATCACCAACAAAGGGGTACCGATACCTTTGGTAAGAATACCGCGATATTGCCCAAATGAAGATAAAGTGGCTTTTAGTTCCATAGTATTTTTCGTCATAACGCCGACACTTAAACAATTTTAAGCAAATATCGCGCCATGAAATAAATCTATGTTTTAGCAAGAAAACGTCAAGAACTCGTCAATGACGCAACTCATCAGGGATTGGCATCTCTTTATCTTTGGGTAATTCTCTTGGCGGAGCGCCACGTCCTGCTTTATACGCTTGTAACTGAAATACGTAAGCCAAAACTAAAGCTACAGCTTGGAATAGACCGTCAGGAATTTCTTTATCAAGTTTGGTGGTATGGTAAATCGCACGTGCCAGTGCCGGTGATTGCAAAATGGGGATTTTATACTCATCTGCAATTTCACGGATTTTCATCGCAATCTCATCGGTACCTTTTGCAACGACAACAGGAGCCGCTCCCGGTTTAAACCGATCATACTTCAAGGCTACGGCATAATGAGTCGGGTTGGTGACGATTACATCTGCTTTAGGTACTTCGGCCATCATCCGGCGATTAGCCATTTCACGCTGCATCTGACGTAAGCGGCCTTTTACTTCCGGTTTACCTTCAGAATCTTTGTATTCGTCTTTAACTTCCTGCTTGGTCATGCGTAATTGCTTCGTATGATTCCATTTTTGAAATGGCACATCGATTAGCACCACCGGCAATAACGCACAGCAGATCCCAATACCTACATTTTAACGATATGTGCAGTGCATCGACGATTCCGGTAGATAATTGTTCGTGACTCAATTTCATTAAAGCGGGCCATTGGTGCATGATTTGCAAATAGGCCATCCAGGCGACAAAACCAACCTTGGCAATGGATTTTACCAATTCAACCAATGCCATCACGCCAATCATGCGTTTAATACCATTGAATGGATTGAGTTTATTGAATTTAGGTGACATAGCATCGGCGCTGAAATTAAAACCGCCTAACGCAATATTACCGAGAAGGCTCGCCACCATAACAATAGAAAACAGCGAGATCAGCGGCCATAAGACTTCACTAATACTGATACCAATTAAGCTATACATGGTATTCGGATCAAAGACTTCGCTACGCTCAAAGTGGAAGCAATGCTGAAAAACATTCATCACGGCTTCGCTGAGTGGTGTCTGTAACATCAACAGGCCCAAAATGCCGGCCAGCAGAACGGTTGCCGTCCCCGCCTCTTTGGATCGGGGAACCTGGCCTTTATCTTTCGCCTGTTGCAGTCGTTTGCCGGTGGGTTGTTCCGTTTTTTCCTGTTCGTCATCAGCCATATCAATTTCTCTCTATGGTTCGCGACAGGAAAGAGCCAGCACATCACACATTAAATTTTGTGTTCGTTGCCAGTGCAGAACAAAATGATCCATGAAGCCACTGAGTGAAGCCCACATGATAAACAGGCCACAAATCATAGTGACAGCAAAACCCATACTAAATACGTTTAACTGAGGTGCCGCGCGGGTCATCACACCAAAAGAAAAGTTGATCAGCAATAATGCAATAGTTGCTGACAAAGAGAATGACAGCGCAGTTTGGAACAGAACAGAAACAAAATCGACTATTGCATGCATGCTGCTGATAGTTAAGCCTTCCGCCGAAACCGGTAAAGTAATAAAACTCTGCGTTATCATCTGGATCATCGTCAGGTGCCCATCCAACGCAAAAAACAGTAAAGTTCCTAACATCAGATAGAACTGACCGATAACCGGTGTTGATTCACCATTCAGCGGATCAACCATTGAGGCAAACCCCAAACTGGTCTGCATTGAAATAACCTGCCCGGCCATAATAAACGCCTGTACCAGCATTTGAGATATCAACCCCATTGCTATGCCGATCAAGACTTGCTGTGACGTGATCATGACACCCCCCATCGAAAAAAGATCGGTGGCAGGCATCTTAGGTAACACAGGGGCAATTACGGCGGTAAGCACAATGCAGTAAAACATCCGGACCATAATAGGTACAGACTGAGAACCAATGACTAACATCGTCATCAGCATGGAAGCTAAACGAGTAAATGGCCAGATATACGCTGCCAGCATCTCCATTAAGAGTGTGCTGGTGATGTTCATCCTAATACCTCAGGAATTTCATGCACCATCTGAACCATGAAATCCATCAGCATTTGCAATCCCCAATGCCCACCCAACGCCAGCGCAGCCAGCGTAACTAACAAACGAGGCAAGAAACTCAAGGTTTGTTCGTTAATTGATGTAGCAGCTTGAAAAATAGACACCAGCAAACCAACAATTAAGCTTGGAATGATCGTAGCACTGACCAAAATACAGATAAGCCCCAGCGCTTGCCGGAAAACGTCCAGGAAGACTTCAGGTGTCATTAGCCACCCCCAAGCCCGAAGCTGTTAGCCAATGACCCCATGATCAACCCCCAGCCATCAACTAACACAAATAACATCAGTTTAAAGGGCAAAGAAATCATCATCGGTGACAGCATCATCATACCCATCGCCATCAAGACGCTGGCAATAACCAAATCGATAACTAAAAAGGGTAAAAACAACATAAAACCGATCTGAAATGCGGTTTTGAGTTCGCTGGTAATAAACGCTGGAATCAGCACTCGTAACGGTACGTCTTCCGGTTTATCGGCTTTTACATTTGCTATTTCGGTAAAAACATCCAGATCTTTGATCCGTGTTTGACCGAGCATAAATTGTCTTAGCGGTATTTCAGCTTTTTCCAGCGCTTCTTTCGCGGTGATCTGTTCGCTCATGTAAGGTTGTAATGCATCGTTATTAATACGATCTAATACCGGTGACATGATGAAAAAAGACATGAACAGTGCCATCCCTACCAGGATCTGATTGGATGGGCTTTGCTGTAAACCAATGGCTTGCCGCAAAATTGATAACACAACGATGATTCGGGTAAACGAGGTCATCATGATAACTATGGATGGCAGGAACGTCAGCGCAGTCATCAGCGCCAAAACTTGCAGCGTTAAGCTGTAATCCTGCCCACCTTGAGCATTAGTGGAAACAGTCAGCGCGGGTAACATGCCACCTGTGTTTGCAGCGTGGGCCAATACCGGGCAAAAACAAACAAATAAACCTAACCATTTACGCCATTGGATCATGCTTTGTCATCCTCTGACGGAGTAGATTTATTCATCCAACGAGACAAATGTTGTGCAAATACAGGGGCTGACGTATTTGCTGACAATGGTGGATTAATTTCGGTCAGAAAAGAAATTTGTTGCGCAGTGACACCTAATAACAATTGTTGTTCACCAGCCTGTACCACCATCAGTTTTTCTTTGTAACCCACGGGCAGTGTAAATAATACTTTAAAATCTGGGCGGCCCATTTGTGGAACCAGACGGCTTTTTTTCAGCCCCCAAGCCAGCACAACGATAAGTCCCAGCACTAACAAACTGCTGAACAACCATTGAACCAGACCGGCAGTAGCTGTGCTCTCCGGTGCTGCATATAAAGGCATCGAAGCCAGTGCGAGAAAAAGACAATAACGTTTCATTTCAGCTTCTTGATGCGTTCGGTTTGACTGATAACATCCGTCAGACGAATCCCGAATTTGTCGTTAACAACAACGACCTCACCATGGGCAATCAAGGTACCGTTCACCAGCACATCCAGCGGTTCACCGGCCACGCGATCAAGCTCAACAACCGAACCTTGGTTTAGCTGCAACAAATTACGGATGTTAATTTGGCTGCGCCCCACTTCCATCGCAATAGTCACGGGAATATCCAGAATGGTATCCAGCTTACGACGCTCTTCCGCGGTAATAGGTGCATCCGTATCAAATTCATCTAATGTTGCAGGTCGGGCTTCGCTCTTAACTTGCTCTTCCAGTGCTGCAGCCCAGGCATCCGCCATCAAATCTTCTTCGCTACTCATCAGTCATCCTCAATAATACGTTCTAATTCTTCAAGTTCAGCCAGACCATCAATACGCATACCGTGACGGGTAACCTGCGTCATTTCACCTTTCACCGTTTCTGGGCGTTTAATTTTCTCGGTGATTTTTAATGCCACATTATTCTTTTTACTGCGGCCCATTTTAGCCCGGAACGTAGGTAAACCTTCAACGTACACCATCAGACTTTCAGGCATTTCAACCGGTATAATATCACCCGCTTTTAGTTCCATCAGTTTACGCAAAGGCAAATCAATTTCTAATAGTTTGGCTTTTAACCCGACAGATACGTCCATGACCTCATCTCGGAGTGCTTTACTCCAACGAAGATCGGTATCACCTTTATCACTTTGTACGCCCGCATCCAGTAATTCACGGATCGGTTCTAACATAGAGTATGGCATTGCAACGTGAAAATCACCGCCGCCGCCATCCAGTTCAATGTGGAAAGAACTCACCACAATCACTTCTGTCGGGCTGACAATATTAGCCATTGCCGGGTTTACTTCAGAATCAAGATATTCAAACCCAACATCCATAACTGGCGCCCAAGCCTCTTTGTAATCTTCAAACACCAGTTTCAGCAGCATTTGAATGATCCGGCGCTCGGTCGGCGTAAATTCACGGCCTTCAATTTTTGCGTGATAACGCCCATCACCACCAAAGAAGTTTTCTACCAAAATGAAAACCAAACGGGCTTCCATCGTGATCAGTGCGGTTCCTTTCAGCGGGCGGAAACGAACCATGTTCAAGCTGGTCGGAACAAACAAAGAATGGACATATTCGCCAAACTTCAGCATTTGTACGCCATTGATGGATACTTCCGCTGTTCTGCGCATCATATTAAACAGACTGATACGCATATGACGGGCGAAACGTTCGTTGACCAATTCAAGCGTAGGCATACGCCCACGAACGATGCGATCCTGAGATGAGAAATCGAAACTCATCACCCCTTCCGGGGCTGATGACGACACAACCTCTTCTTCGACGTCATCTACGCCATGAAGTAGAGCATCAATTTCGTCTTGTGATAATAAATCACTCATACCGCACCTGTGATAATTTCATTGTTACTGCATTACAAACCCGATAAACAGGATCTGCTCGACAACTGGCTTACCGGTTAATTCCTTTAGTGTTTTCGTGACTTCGTCTTCAGCATCTTTACGCAACTTCGCTTTTCCTTCTACAGTGGTTAACTGCTCAACGGTGGCTGCACTGAATACTTTTAATAGAGTGCCTTCCACTAAAGGTGAATGCTGTTTGGCTAATGCTTCATTTTCCGGACCACGAACCAGAAGTTTGACTTTGATCTGTACCAATCGATCACGGGTGTTACCGTGGGCATTAAAAATAAATGCTCGAGGTAAGCCCACATAAAAAGCTTCTTTTTCAGCCGCCAATTGTTCAGGCGTTTTATCAGAGCTGACCTCTCCGTCTTTCTGTTCACCGTGTGCTTTATCACCACCAGAAAAAAGAAAAAACCACGCAGCTCCACCACCGCCACCTAATAGCAATACTGCAGCCAGAATGATAATAATCAGTTTCTTTTTACTGCCCTTAGGCTTAATTTCTAATTCTTGTTCATTATCATTAGCCATTTGACACCTTTGGTTTTAACTAATACTTACATCATCTTAATTGGCTTAGCGAGACCTTCAAGCATAGAAATCAATTCCTGCAGCATCTGATGCAGAAACGGTTACCGTTTGTGCAATTTCATCATTGGTTAAACCGGAAAATGCATTCCCAGACTGAGAAGACTCTCTTCTTGTCTGTTGTTCTGCGGCACTGTTGTTTGCCATTTGCTGATTCCAGGATTGACCTGAGCTATCTGGAGCCTGTTGCTGAACCTGAGTCTGCCCCGGTTGTAGGCCATTTTGTGTCAATATTTCACGCAACCGTGGCAGGCTTTGATCTAATGCTTCTTTGGCTTGGGAATGCTGAACCATAAACTGCACATTGGTCTGCTGTTCTTGATCGATAGACAGTTGAACGCGGATCTTACCCATTCCTTGCGGCTCAAGCTGGATTTCCGCCTCCTGCCATTTCTGACCGGCCATTAGCATCACTCTGGCACCTAATTCATGCTCATCAATCTGCCCGTTTTTCATATAAAGCGAAGGCAGTTGTTCAGTGATATTCCGTAATCCTTGTGCCTGTTCCGGCAAGGCGCCGGTTGACCCAAGCGCACTTTTCCCCGTCAGACTAACGCCATGATTTTCATGTTGGGTTAAATTAGCAGCTGTCGCGTCTTTGCCTAACCCCAGCTCAAATGTCGTTTGACCATCTAGTTTTGTACTTTCAGGCTCTACTGCTGAGTTTGCCGTCATTGCCGCATCAGCAGTTTTGTCATCCACCTTACTTGTTGAATCCTCAGCCATCATTGCGGCTGTGCTTGTACTATCATTGGCTATTGAAGATTTTTCATCGTTTTTCAGCGTCGAAACCAAATCATGGATCATATTGCCTAAAGAGGCTGATTTCGCTGAACCTGCTGATTTTTTACCTTTGCTTGCATCACTATCTGTTGCTGCTGTTGCGGTATTATTGGAAGAAGTTTCCGAATTATTACTCTCTACAACAGGTGTAGCTGGTTCGCTAACAACCGGCTGCATATTAACCAATACAGCTGAAAGATCGGTTGGCGTTATATCCGCATCCGCAGTTTTTGTTTTTTTCTCTGGTTTAGCCTTTTGTATTTTATCATTTTGCGAAGGTGTCGAATCTGCAGTGTTAACTGATTGTTGCTGTGCAGAAGTAGCGACATTGGTGGTTTCATCAGTAACCGCGGTGTTATCAACCGTATCAACGTTCACAGTTTGCTTATTAACCGTTTTTGCCACACTAAGATCTTGTGATTGGGTCGATTGCGCTGAAATATCAGATTTGCTTGATTCATCTGTAGATGATGCAACCTCAGCAGTTTTCTGGATTGATGCGGATGCTGGGAATTCTTCATCTGCCAAAGACATGTTTCCAGTCATCTCAGATGTTTTAGGAATATCATCTTGCATCTTTGTAGCAGTGGATTTTATCTCTGCATGACTATTCGCGTTTGTTTGTCCCTGAATACCATTCAAAATATCGCCCTGAGAACTATCTGTGGCAGAGGCAGAGGTAGCAGTAGTTGCAACGGCAACCGAATCTACAGCAGTCTCTGACGATACATCAGACGAAATCGCAGGTTGTGGTATTTGAAGCGAGGTATCCATTTGCCGGGCTGCCTGCAACGTTAACAGCATGTCGGCGGCAGTTTCTGCCTGTGCAGAGGAAGCAGCATCAGTATCCTTAGATTCCGCAGGAAGTTCCTGTTGACCTGGGCTCGCTGCCGCATCAGCTGGGGCATCCATGGGAATAGAAGCATTAAGCACACCAGAAAAACTGCTTTCTGATGAAGGAGTTACGCTATCGCCATTAACAACATCCGGTATTAATGCCGTTAACTTAGTGGGAGCGGCTACAGAAACTGAGACCGAGGACATGCTATTACTCCTGCCTTAAATCTCTTTGAATGGCTGTTAGTCGCGGCAAAGAGATGACACTGATGAACGTAATAACACGTTTCTAGCAAGTTACAGGCCATTATAGGCCTGTAATTAAGATGCTGAATCTTGGCGATGAAAAAAACGGAACGTGGAAAACTCATCCAACAACTTCTGCTCTTGTTTCAGCTGTTTTAAGGCTTCTTTTTCCGCTTTACGTTCCAGCAACATTTCTATCGCTTTTCGCCGTTGTTGCAAGGCAAGCCACTCTTCCCGTTTTTGCTCGGACTGCTGTTTAGCCTGCTGAAAACCTTTCTGCTGCTGAACCGAAGCATGATCCAGTTTTCCGATAAAAGAGTGGTAATGATTAAAATGGCTGGATTCCAAACCGACAGCAGCTTTGTCGGTCATCTGTGAAGAGTAAATTTGGCGGTATTCATTCAGCGCATCGAGTTGACGTTGAAAATTTGCTTGTTCACGCTGAGCCAGCGCCAACATTTTGGCGGCACGATCTTCGGCTTCTAATAAACGAGACGTCAATAATTCCAATGCTTTACTCATACATTACCCCTATTGGCCCTGCTATCACGCTATTAGCGGCGCTGACCATTAACCAATGTCATCGCTACGTTACGTAGCCCTTCCAGACATTGGTCATACGGTACAACCTCTTTCATGCGCTGTTGCAAGAACTGCTCCAACACCGGACGAATAGCAATAGCTTGGTCGATTCGGGGATCAGCCCCTTTCTGATAGGCACCAATGGTGATGAGATCACGGTTTTGTTGATATAACGAATAATACTGCTTCAGTGTGCGAGCCATCAGCATATGTTCTTCCGATGTCACCATCGGCATAACACGGCTGATTGATTTTTCAACGTCAATGGCCGGGTAATGACCACCATCGGCCAGTTCTCGTGATAACACGATATGGCCATCAAGGATCGCACGGGAGGCATCGGCAATCGGGTCTTGTAAATCATCACCTTCGGTTAACACAGTGAAAAATGCCGTGATCGAACCTTGCCCATCACCACCATTCCCAGCACGTTCAACCAAGGCGGGTAATTTAGCAAATACTGACGGCGGATAACCCTTCGTTGCCGGCGGTTCACCGATCGCCAGTGCAATTTCACGCTGAGCTTGCGCGTAACGGGTCAGAGAATCCATCAGCAGCAAAACATTTAAGCCCTGATCACGAAAATATTCCGCAATCGTCAGCGCCGTTTCACAGCCTTTGAGTCGCATCAGCGGTGATGCATCGGCGGGGGCCGCAACAACCACTGCACGTTCACGCCCTTCTTCGCCCAGAATCTCTTCAATAAACTCTTTTACTTCTCGACCACGTTCACCAATCAGGCCAACCACAACTACATCGGCGGTAGTGCCTCGCGTCATCATGCCCAGCAAGACCGATTTACCCACACCCGAGCCGGCAAATAAGCCCATACGCTGACCTTGTCCCACCGTCAGCATCGCGTTGATCGCGCGTACACCAACATCCATCGGTTGCGTGATCGCCCGACGCGCTAATGGGTTCAAACGGATGGTGGTATAACGTGCAGTATCAGCAGTTAGGATATCACCGAGGCCATCCAGTGGTGTACCCACCCCATCGATGACGCGTCCCAGCAACGCCATGCCGACAGGCACACCGTGTTCTTCGCTGAGTGGTGTGACTTTAGCGCCGGGAATAACGCCTTTAAGTTGTTCACTGGGCATCAGAAACAGTTTTTCACCGGAAAAACCAACCACTTCCGCTTCCAGTACACCATCTTGAGTTTCAATATGACACAGCGAGCCGACCGCAGCCCGACACCCGATTGCCTCGAGGGTCAAACCAACGACACGGGTCAATTTGCCAGCAACAGCAATTCGAGCACCCAAGCCATCAGTTTGATATTGCTGTAGACGTTTAAGCAGCGTCACGACGTTTTATCCACATTTTGACGCAGGAATTGACGGAATAATTGTTCAATACGTTTTTCTAAAAACAGATCCACACTGGAAGTTGAGCTGGAAAGCAACAGGTCACCACGCTGCAGACTAGGTTCAGCATGTAGCTGCCAGTTACGTTTCTGGCATTCTTCTTCGCCATAAATTTCTTTGATCATCTCCAGATCGTCAGGGTGCATTTCAATAGAAATCCCCTCTTCGGCCGCTGGTAATTGCTTCATACCCTCTTTCAAACTATTCAGGATCAGATCTGGTGCCAGATGCACATCGGTCTTGATCAGCGCTTTAGCCAGTTGCATCGACATCCAAACTAGCTGCTGCTCAACCATCTTATCGACCTGAGCTAAAGGATGTGCCAGCTTATCAAGTAAATCCTGCCATTTTTGTGCACGTTCTTCGACCCATTCACGGCCGAGAGTTAATCCTTCTTCACGCCCTTTATCCAGCCCTTCTGTATGACCAGCCGTTTCACCTTGCGTCATACCGTCAGCATAGCCAGCCTGAAAACCGGCTTCTTTACCTTCGGCAAACCCATCTTCATAGGCGGCCTGACGAATAGATTCGATTTCTTCAAGTGTCAGTGGTTGCGGCTCTTCTTCCGCCACATCACTCGATTCAGTCGGTAAACTTTCTTCTCGATACCAATCTGGCGCATAACCTAACGCATTGGAACCTTTGAGCGGCTGTTCAGGCTCATCAACATCGGGCCATTCCCATTTGTCGGCATCTTTAGCCTGCTCGGCCGGGATGTATGTTTTATCCAACGGTTCCATATCTTCTCACTATAAGAAATCTTCACCACCACCGGCACCCAGCATGATCTCACCAGCATCAGCTAAGCGACGGGCAACAGACAGGATCTCTTTCTGCGCCGCTTCTACATCGCTGACACGAATTGGTCCCATGGAGGATAAATCTTCCTGCAACATTTCCGCAGCACGTTTTGACATATTTTTCAGGATCTTATCTTTCAGCTGGTCATCGGCACCTTTCAGTGCTTTCTGCAGCTGATCACCCGGCACTTCACGCAGAATACTCTGAATGGCTCGATCATCGACATCGATTAGGTTCTCGAAGACGAACATAAGATCCTGGATCTGCTGGCTCATCTCTTCATCAGATTCTCGGATTGCATCCATCAACTGACCTTCAATGTTGGTATCGAGGTAATTCATGATGCTGGCCGCCGCTTTCAGGCCGCCCATTTTCGCAGATTGCGCACCCGCCGAACCGGCAAATTGTTTTTCCATGATGTCGTTCAGTTCCTGCAACGCAGCAGGCTGAACTTCTTCCAGATTCGCAATACGCATCACCAGATCAAGACGTACCGCTTCCGGGAACTGACCTAAAATCTCGGCTGATTGTTCTGGGTCCAAATATGACAGTACGATTGTCTGGATCTGTGGATGTTCATTCTGAATGATGCTGGCCACCTGACGGGCATCCATCCATTTGAGCGAATCCAGACCGCGGGCACCAGAGCCCATGATGATCTGTTCAACCAGATTACCGGCTTTATCTTCACCCAGTGCCGCCACCAAGGCTTTACGCACAAAGTCTTCACTGCCAATACCGATATTAGAAAATTTCTGAATATCATCAATAAATTGGCGATGTACTGCCGTGACACGATCCTGACCAAAGTCTTTCATCGACGCCATCGACATCCCTAAGCGTTGTACCTGTTTAGGTTCTAAATGCCGGAATATCTGCGCGGCATCATCTTCGCTGAGACTAAGCATTAATACCGCCGCCATTTCCATTCCAGACATTTTTTCAATGAGCTGTTTTTGTTCAGGCGTCATTTCACTGACAGCAGGGTTAGCTGGAACTGGTGGCATATATTAATCCTTCGTACTGACCCATTCTTTAATAACTTGTGCTGCCAGATCTGGTTCATTAGATACCAACGCACGTACCGCTCTTAACAAATCTTCATCACGATGCAGATCAGGCAACACTAGCTGACCATTACGTAAACCAAATATAGGCTCTTCACTTTCAGCTTGTGATGCCAGCAAACTGAGTTCATCACTTCCTTCCAATGCCATTCTTGAATCCAGGTCGACATTAAGCGCGCCTTCACTTGGTTCAGCATTGAGCAGTTTCTTCATAACCGGACGCACAACCGTTACCAACAAGATTAGGATCAATACGATTGATGCGCCAATTCGGACTGCAGGCCAGAACCAGTCTGATTCCCACACCTTGGTTTCCGGCTCAATAGACAGATCAGGGCGATTAAAGGGAATACTAACGACTTCAATTTGATCGCCACGGCTAACGTCAAAACCCAATCCACCTTGTAATAACCGGCGGATGGTATCCAGCTCGCTTTGTGTACGGGGTTGACGATCAACTTTACCATCTTTGTCTGTTAACGTTTTATAGTCCACAGCCACCGAGACCGTTAGACGACGAATACTGCCGGTCTGACGCTGAACATGGCTGATAGTTGTATTCAATTCATAGTTACGGGTTGCTTCTTTACGGCTGTGACCACTGGTAGCACTACTTGAACCCGGTGCCCCCGTTTTTTCAGGGATCTGCGCGTTAGATGGCGGTTGATTACTGAGAGCACCAGGTATACCCGTCGCACCATTACCGACATTATTGTCTTCCATCGTCACTTCAGAACGAACAGCAGGATCATCAGGATTAAAAACTCGGCGAGTTTGTTCTTCTTGTGAGAAATCGAGGCTGGCATCCACTTCAGCCGTGTAATTATCCAAACCTAAAACAGGGCTCAGAATTGAATCTATTTTTTGCTTATATTCGGCTTCTTGTTTTTGCTGGATCTCAAATTCTTTACGGCTACGCGCTGTCATCAGATCCTGGGAACCGGAATTTAACAGACGACCATTTTGGTCGGTTACAGTAACACGAGATGGTTCCAAACCATGAACAGCAGAAGCCACCGTATCAACGATAGAATCCACAGCTTCTTGTTTTAAGGCTGCACTTTTTAACACCAACACAACCGTCGCACTCGGCTTACGTTCATTACGTGCAAATACGTTATCTTTCGGGATTGCTAACAATACGGTTGCTTTGCCGATACCTTGAAACTGTTCAATTGCACGGGATAATTGTTGTTCGCGACTCAGTTTCAGACGTTCTCCTTCCATGCGTTGGCTCAGGCCAAAACCGGGATCCCGCATCAATAATTCATCACCGGTATTTTCTTCATTGGAAGCAGAAAAACCCGCACGTTGTAACTGTAAACGCACGGTACTGAATTCAGTGGTTTTTACTAAGATGTTGTTGTCTTGCACTTTATAGGCAATTTTTTGCTGATCCAGATAGTCCAGCGTTTTGATCATCTCAGGGGTGTTGAAATGACCCAATGGCCGCATTTCCGGCTCATTACCCCACATAAAAATAAACGCGGCAATAGCAACGCAGATCAACAAACCGAGAATCAGCGTGATCTGTCGTAAAAAATCCATATTCGACAGAAATTTAAAAGAAGAGGATTTAGCTGCTGAGGCATCCAGCGCTTTATCCAGTAACGGATCACTACTACCAACCATTAGGTCAGTGCGTTTATCCCCTGCTGCTTCAGCCATGATTTACCCCTTCTTTACACTGGCATATTCATGATGGTTTTATAAGCATCCACCACTTTATTACGTACCTGAACGGTTGCTTCAAAAGCGATTGATGCTTTCTGACCGGCGATCATAACATCCGACAGACTAATACTTCGATCACCCATATCGAAACGCGTACGCAACTGATCACTCTGACCTTGCATATCGTTTACGTTATTCAGTGCTTGTGACAGCAACTGATTAAAGTCCTGAGTTACATTCCCTTCACTGGCTGGTTTGACAGAAGCCCCTGAAGCTTCAAAGCGCAAGGCTTCCAATTGTTTCATCAGGGATGTTGCTTGCACGTCCATACCATTCCTCACTTCGACAAATAATTGACTCTAATGCGTTATAACTATGGAAAAGCAATTAAAGTGCCAGAAGTGTAAGCAAATGATAAAGGAAGAAAAGTAATGATATCAGTCACTAGGACAGTGACTGATCAAAAAAGGTACGCAGAGAGATTTTTAGTCAGGAACGTCAATACCGACATCACGCATGCGTGCCAGTTTATAACGTAATGTTCGAGGGCTGATCCCTAAACGTTCAGCGACTGCTTTACGGCTACCTTCACAAGCAATTAAGGTATCCAGAATAATTTGATGTTCCTGCTGACGCAGTTCATTACCCAATTTTTCAATGCCAGGAACTCGTTCATTGAATACGTCGTCCGTTTCGTCATCCCAGGATGATTCATCATCTGTAGAGTACACAGCATCGGTATCAAATAAGATCTCATCTGCCGTGATCTTCTGATCTTTAGCTAAGATCAACGCGCGTTGCATGACGTTTTCGAGTTCCCGTACATTTCCCGGCCAGTTATACGCCAGCAATTTCTGACATGCGGAAGTGGTTATATCCGGTAATGCTAAACGCTGTTCCATAGTATGGCGGCGCAACAAATGCTCAGCGAGTGGCAGTATATCGCCAGCCCGCGCACGTAAAGGCAACCAGCGCAGCGGGAATACATTTAACCGGTAAAACAGATCTTCACGAAACAGATGATTGCTTACGGCTTTACGCAAATCACGATTGGTTGTCGCAATCACTCTGACATCCAGACTGATCGTTTTACGGCTGCCTAACCGTTCAACTTCACGCTCTTGTAACACGCGCAATAACTTAGCCTGTAAGCCGGGATCCATCTCCGTGATTTCATCGAGCAGCAAAGTGCCGCCCTGCGCTTGTTCAAATTTTCCCGGACACCCCTGTACCGCACCGGTAAAGGCGCCTTTTTCATAACCAAACAGTGTTGCTTCCAGCATATTTTCCGGAATTGCCGCGCAGTTAATGGCAATAAAAGGTTGTTCAGAACGGGATGATTGATCATGAATATAACGGGCTAAAACCTCTTTCCCCGTACCACTTGGCCCGCTAATCATCACCGACGCATCGGAACGCGCGACTTTAGCCGCCAGCTGTAACAATTCAGCTGTTTTCGGATCACCATATACAGGTGTCCGTCGTTCAACCAACTTTGCCGGTACATAACGGCTGACTTGATTCAGTAACACTTCAGGGGCAAACGGTTTGACCAGATAGTCAACCGCCCCATCTCGCATCGCGCGGACAGCACCCTCGATGTTGCCAAACGCAGTCATCAACAACATGGGGATCTGTGCATACAAATGCTGCACGTTTTGCAGCAAACTTAAGCCATCCATTCCCGGCATTTGTACATCAGAAATGATCATGTCTACTTTCTGACGCTGTAAAACAACCAATGCTGCCTCACCACAATCAGCCGTTACACAGTGATAGCCCGATAATTCTAATGTATCGACAATCGCTTCCTGTAAACCAGGGTCATCCTCGACAACTAATAATGTTCGCTGGCTCATGCCGCACCTTCCTGTACGTGTTGTAGTTGTACGTGGTGATATGGCAGACGAATGCTAAAACAACTTCCTTCCCCGGGTAAGGATGATGCCTGAATAGTTCCCTGATGGGCCTGAACAACTGCCTGCACAACCGCCAGCCCCAAACCAGTTCCACTGCTACGGGTTGTATAAAAAGGTTCAAATATGCGGGCTAACTGTTCGCGGGTAATGCCTTTACCGTTATCCACCAGCCGGATCATGACCTGTTCGGCTTCAGGTTCAACAGTGAGCAGCAATTGCTTGCCCCCAGCTTGTATGGCGTTTTCTAACAAGTTCATTAAGGCACTGGTTAAGGCTTCGCTGTTTGCCAACAAGTTGATGTCTCGTTCCGGCCCATTAACGGTGAACACAACATCATGCGTTATCATTAACGTTTCAGCGCGTTGCTGTAACTGTTGCAACAGATCGCGCAATACGACCGGTTCAACTTTCTGCTGATCGCCATTGCGGGCAAATAACAAAACATCGCTTACCTGACGCTCAAGCTCTTTCAGGCGCATCATTAATTTTTGCTGGAATTGCTGACGTGACTCTGGTGTTAGAGTACGGTTGGCCAGATTGGCACCATATAACATCGCCGCAGAAAGCGGCGTGCGGATTTGATGTGCCAGTGAAGCCGCCATTTTACCCAATGCCGACAAACGTTGCATATGGCTGACTTGCTCTTGTAAACGACGGGTTTCAGTCAGATCAGTAATTTGTACCATCTGGCCAGGCTGATGTTGTAAGGGTAATGTTGAAACCTGAACCCGACGCCCATCGCGCAACGATACTTCATGACCATCATCATCACGCAGACAGAACGCGCGTTGGATGACTGACAACCATGATTCACCTAATAAGCTGCCACCCAGCAGAGCTTGTGCGGCAGGGTTCACCCGAAAGATTTTTCCTGCGCGATCGACCAATATTAAGCCGGAAGGAATATGATCAAAAATTTCCGCCAGCAACATAGTTTCATCGGTCGATTTGTTGTGGCTATTCAATTCAGTTATCTGGCTCATCCGTCATTTTCCCGTCGCAACATAGTGTGCATAACCAGATAAGACAAAAAACGTGCCAACTAAAAAGGCAGCCGAAGCTGCCTTTTATATTAATCAGAAAAATTACAATCGATAGGCCATCACGACTTTTTTCATGTCATCAGAAATCTTCGATAAATCATTTGCCAAATCCGCCGTTTCATTGGCAGCTTGGGTGTTTTCATCCACCATCTGGGCGACATTTTCTACCTGTTGCGCAATGGAATTGGTCGCAGCACCCTGTTCACGAATGGCATGAGAAATATCGGCCACCAGAGAGACACTCTCCGTAGCAACTCGACAAATTTCTTCCATCGTTTCATTGGCCTGACCAGCACCTTCAACACCTTGCTCGACTTTAACAATCGCTTCCTGCATACGTTTTACGGCAGAAGCAGATACATTCTGGATTGCTGTAATAATATCGCCGATCTCTTTGGTTGATGTTGCAGTTCTGGCTGCGAGGCTACGCACTTCATCAGCAACGACCGCAAAACCTCGGCCTTGCTCCCCCGCACGCGCAGCTTCGATCGCCGCATTCAACGCCAGTAAGTTGGTTTGTTCAGCAACAGCACGGATGATATTAATAACCGATTCAATTTCCCGGCCTTTCGCTTCCAACTGTTGAATATCTTGTGCAGCGTTATCAACCGCACCGGCAATGGCATGGATATTATCAACGGTATGGGCAATTACATCCTGACCTGCTTCGGCTTTACGGCCGACTTCATTAGACTGCTCACTGGTGGTATTAGCCTGATCGGCAACATGGTTAATACTTACCGTCATTTCTTCAACAGAAGCCGCCATGTGAGACGTTGATGCGTTCTGAGAGCTTGAACCTTCAGAGACCCGATACGCTGACGATTGCAGGCGGTCAGCACTTACTGCAACTTGTTCAACACCTTGCAGTAATTCACGCAGGTTATTTTGCATGCGCCCAATCAGCTGATTGAATGCCCGCAGCATTAAACTTATTTCATCACTGCCGCTTACTTCAGCACGTAACGTGAAATCCAGACTATTTTCGATGCGGGAAATGGTAGTTTGCGCAACCTTCAGGCCGGTACTGATCTGACGGTAAATAAGCCAGCCAATTAACGCCAGAAAACCGGTGACTGAGATAGTTGAAACAGCCAGAACCCACTTCGCTGAATCATAATTTGACTGACTGATTTTATCGTCGTCACGCGCCATTTTTTCGTTATATTTAACGCCTTCAGCTAAAGAAGTCGAAACTGACTCCGCAATATTCGCTGCATTAGCTAAAGACTTTATAGAATCTTCTGTTTTATTCTGTCTTGATAGCTCCAGCGTCACTTTTGACTCTTGTTCGTAACTCAAGACGTCTCTTTTCACTTTTTCAAAAAGTGCACGATCTTGCTCATCAGAAATCAGTGGTTCATAGCCAACTAAATTAGTATCTAATGCTTTTATTTTGTCTGAAATCTTTGATTCCAATGCTTGTTTTGCATTCAGATCTGAAGTTAATACATGAGAACGGAGCAACAATCGCAACTCCAGAAAGTCAATGTTTGCATTATTTAATGCATTGAAACTGGGTAATGTATTGTCCATGACAGTACGTATTTCTTTATTGACATTAGAGAGTCTATTGAAGCCAACAACACTAATTAACACGCTACCAAAAAAACCCACCACGATTAACAAAATGAGCTTGTGTACTATTTTCATTATTCCCTCGCCGCATCAGCACAATTGATTTTTATCTTGATCAGTGTAGTGTCCAGATAGAAACTTGCTGTTTTTCCACTACATATCTTTGGCCGTCATTCCATATTTTTTCATTTTTTCGACCAATGTCGTGCGGCGCATACCTAATAGTTCTGACGCGCGAGCTACCACACCGTCCTGCATTTCCAATGCCTGACGAATTAAATCCATTTCCAGCTCAGCGATCATCTCTTTCAGATTGACCCCTTCTTCTGGTAACACTGAAGCAAACGGTTCCGCAGCGACGGATGCCGATTCTTCCGGCGTTTCCATAAACACAGATGATAAAGCTTCACGCTCAGCCCATTCCGATGCAGCTTCATCTAATGGCATGTCTTCGCTCCAGTCGCCATAACGATATTTCGCGGGCAGATCCTGAATATCCACGATCCGGTTTGGAAACAGAATTAATAACCGTTCCACCAGATTAGATAATTCACGCACATTGCCTGGCCAATTATGTTGCATCAGTGATTCCATCGCGCGCTGGGTAAAGCGTACAAAGGCGTGATGCTGGGCTTGATGACGATTAACCATTTCCTGCAACAGCAATGGGATATCGTCCAGTCGCTCACGCAGTGATGGGGTCTCAATAGGAAACACGTTTAGGCGGTAATATAAATCTTCACGGAAACGATTTTCACTGATCATGGTTTCCAGATTGCGGTGTGTCGCTGCGATGATACGCACATCAGCCTGGATCGGTTTTGTGCCACCGACCCGTTCATAGAGGCGTTCTTGTAGAACACGCAGCAGCTTAACTTGCATCGGCATCGGCATATCGCCGATTTCATCCAGAAATAACGTACCGCCTTCCGCCAATTCAAAGCGACCACGGCGAGAGGAAATTGCGCCAGTAAATGCGCCCTTTTCATGACCAAACAGTTCACTTTCCAGCAATTCACCAGGAATCGCACCGCAGTTTACCGGCACAAACGGCCCTTTCGCTCGGCCAGACATTTCATGAATTGCGCGCGCAACTACTTCTTTACCGGTGCCTGATTCACCAAGAATCAGCACATTGGCATCTTTACTGGCCACTTGTTCAATCAATTTACGCACACTTTGAATGGCACTGCCTTTACCAACCAGCAGTTTCAGTAATGCCGGCATTTGGCGGCTGGTTTGTAATGTGGGGTGCAAAGAGCGAAATGCCTGACAGAAATGCAGCATCTGTGTCAGTGATTCATAGGAAAAAGGCTGCGACAAAAAACCGATAATATTGCTATTACTCAGCTCTGATTGTTCTGCACTGATAAAAGGAACCGATGAATAACGGGTAGCTAATTCCGGTAAGGTCGTAGTCTTAAGGTCACCCACCACAACCGCGGAGATATTTTCCACCGCAGAAAGATAAGCCAGACAATCTTCTTCCCCACCGCTCTGCCACTGAATACCCATAAACGACAACACCGTCTCTAATTGCTGACGGCGTTCATCATTGGCATCAACCAGAAGCAGATTATCCATTTGCTCCATCATCACATCCCCAATCACCTGATATATATAAATTATATCAGGTGTCATCACAGGATGTGTGCAATAAAGTCAAATTACTGACGATATGTCAAAATTTTAACCAACTCTTGGTTGAGCTTAACGCGTGCGTGGGCAAATCTCATCTTCAGTGAAGAAAAATGCAATTTCGCGGGCAGCCGATTCAGCAGAATCAGAACCATGCACCGCATTTTGCGTTACTGAGATCGCATGATCTGCACGGATAGTGCCTGCCTGTGCTTTTTCTGGGTCGGTTGCACCAAGCAATTCACGGTGACGACGAATAGCATCCTGTCCTTCCAAAACCTGCACCACGATTGGGCCAGAGGTCATGAATTTCAGCAGATTATCGTAGAAAGGCTTACCTTTGTGTTCCGCGTAAAAACCAGCGGCTTGTTCTTGAGACAGATGCAGCATTTTTGCCGCGATGATATGCAAGCCTGCGCACTCAAAACGGTGATATACCTCACCGATAATATTTTTAGCCACGGCATCAGGCTTAATGATGGAGAAAGTGCGTTCAATTGTCATGCTATGTCCTTGTATCATCATACATATTTGTATCCTTGCTACAAGTTATGACGAAACAGGATGTTCTGCAATTGAAAATATAGTGTTAATGATAAGTTGATCTAGTTTTGAAAACATTGATGCAGTATGAACAGAGTAAAGCGAAGAGCCGAGAGGAAGTACAAGGAAAAACAAGAGAGAAATAATGTGCCGCAGATGGGTTGCTACGGCACAAATGGGCAAGATTATTTTAGGGAACGTAACCAGCGGGCAATGGTTCTGATGCCGTGACCTTTGCCACCCGGTGCCCACAGGTCATTGGCATTTTTCTGGAAAGAAGCAGATAAATCCATGTGTACCCAGCCTTTAATATCTTCCCGTACGAATTTGGACAAGAATGCCGCAGCCGTTGTCGCACCAGCAGTTCCTTCGGAAGAGGAAACATTGCCCAGATCGGCATAGGATGATGTCAATTGCGCGACGTGCCATGGCTCTAACGGCAACGCCCACGCTTTTTCATTTTCCGCTTTGGCACAAGCCACTACATCGACCAGTTGTTCATCTTGCAGGCTAAACACCGCATGATAATCACGGCCCAGCGCCACTTTCGCAGCACCCGTTAAGGTCGCCGCATTCAGAATATATGGCGCACCGGTAGCGCTGGCATCCAACAAGCCATCAGCCAACACCAGACGACCTTCTGCATCGGTATTTAATACTTCAACACTGACACCATTACGATATGTCAAAATGTCGCCGAGTTTGAAAGCATATCCGCTGACCAGATTTTCAGCGCAACAAAGCATCAGTTGTACGCGATGATTAAGCCCCTGACGTATCGCCAGTGCCAACGCACCTGCCAGCATGGCGGCACCGCCCATGTCTGACTTCATCGGTAACATCATATCCGACTCTTTCAGGCTGTAGCCGCCAGAATCAAATGTGATCCCTTTGCCGACCAGACAAGCCATGATCGGCGCATCCAGATCGCCAGTCGGGTTGTAATCTAACTTCAGGAAAGCCGGTTCATGCACGCTGCCTCGGCCCACGTTATAGAGTCCGGTATAACCTAACTCGTTCAGCGCTTCCCCTTGCAGAATGTGATAATTCACTCGCTCAGGCGCTTGTTTCGCGACAAATTTAGCAGCTTCCGTTGCCAACACGGTCGGATAAACATCATCCGGTGTCGCATTGGTGATTTGACGTGTCCAGCGCGCCGTTTCCAACAATGCATCCAGCTGTAACTGCTCTTGTTCGCTCATATCCCCAAGATCTAGCTCTTGACTGCCACGCGGGTTATAAAAGCCCTGACAAAAAGCATACCGACGTTCCAGATCCCATTCTTCGCCCGTTAAAGCCAGTTGTTTAATGCCCTGAGTATCTAAACGACGACCTGCGCGTTGAATAAGACGTAACCAATCCGCTTGTGCGCCAGTGAGATGAATAAAGGCACAGCCCTGATTAAAACTTAATAAGGCGTTTTCACCCCAGCAGGCATCAGCAGGAGCTTCAACCAGAATAACAGCCATGGATGCAGTCATGATTCTTTCCCGAAATCCTGAAAATAGAAATGGAGCAACAGGTTACCACTTCAAGTGGCTCTGGTGCTCCATTTTCATGTAACAAATTAGTGTTGTTCAGACGCCAGATTGATCGTGTATTTTGGAATTTCTACCGTCAAATCTTCGTCAGCCACGCGAGCCTGGCAGCTCAAACGTGAATCCGGCTCCAGACCCCAGGCTTTATCCAGCATGTCATCTTCCAACTCATCGCTCGGCTCGAGCGAGTCAAAACCTTCACGCACGATACAGTGGCAAGTGGTACAAGCGCAGGATTTCTCACACGCATGTTCAATGTTGATCCCATTGGCTAACGCGACATCCAGAATAGTCTCGCCTTCTGCGGCATCAACGACCATGCCATCCGGACACAGTTTTTCATGGGGTAAAAATACGATTTTCGGCATCAGTTCACCTCGTCAATCTTGTGTCCCTGCAATGCCTGACGGATTGATGCATCCATACGTCGGGCCGCAAATTCACTGGTTGTTTCATCCAGCGCAGTGATAGCGACTTTGATCGCATCCGGATCACTACCTTGCTGAACATTTACTAGATTTTGTACCGCCGCATCGATAGCGGCTAATTCGTCTGCAGAGAGCAGTGCATCAGCGTCTTTGCGCAACGCCTGACGTAAGCTTTCCAGCACACGATCGGCTTCAACTTTTTGCTCCACCAGCATGCGTGTCTGAATGTCTTTTTCGGCAAATTCCATCGATTCACGCAGCATGCGCAGCATGTCATCTTCCTGCAGACCATAGGAAGGTTTCACTTCGATGGCAGCCTGCACACCGGTGCTTTTTTCCATCGCACTCACAGAGAGTAAACCGTCAGCATCGACCTGGAAGGTCACGCGAATATGCGCCGCCCCTGCCGCTAATGGCGGAATATCACGTAATGTAAAGCGCGCTAACGAACGACAATCACTGACCAGTTCACGTTCACCTTGCAGCACATGGATCATCATGGCTGTTTGACCATCTTTGAAGGTGGTGAAATCCTGCGCACGCGCAACCGGAATAGTGGTGTTGCGCGGAATGATCTTTTCAACCAAACCACCCATGGTCTCAAGACCCAACGACAGCGGAATAACATCCAACAGCAGCATTTCTGATTCAGGCTTATTACCAACCAGAATGTCAGCTTGAATTGCTGCGCCAATCGCAACCACTTTATCTGGGTCAATGCTGGTTAATGGGGTACGACCAAAGAAATCACCGACCAATTGACGCACTAAAGGAACGCGGGTCGAACCACCGACCATGACCACTTCCAGCACTTCGTCTGCCGTAATATCAGCATCTTTTAATGCGCGACGGCAAGACATCAATGTACGTTTCACCAGCGGCGTGATGAGTTCTTCAAACTGAGCACGACTAATGTGACCAGTCCATTGTGCAAATTGAACGGCCACAGAATCGTCACTACTCAGTTGTTGTTTCACATCACAGGCTAAATCAAGCAGCTGACGTTGCACTTGTGGCGTAAACGGTGCGGTTAAATTAGCTTGCTCTGCAATCCAATCAGCCAACAGATGATCAAAATCATCGCCACCGAGTGCAGAGTCACCGCCCGTTGCCATCACTTCAAATACGCCCTGATGTAAGCGCAAAATCGAAATATCAAATGTGCCACCACCCAAGTCATAAACGGCAATCACACCTTCCTGACCAGAATCCAGACCATAAGCCACAGCAGCGGCAGTCGGTTCATTCAATAATCGCAGCACATGCATGCCAGCAAGACGTGCGGCATCTTTAGTGGCCTGACGTTGTGCATCATTAAAATAGGCAGGCACCGTGATCACCACGCCATCAAGCTCAGATTCCAGCGCTTGCGTGGCACGCAACTGTAATGCTTTCAGAATTTCAGCCGAAACCTGAACTGGATTGATGTCGCCCTGACAGGTGTGAATATGAACTAAGCCGTTATCGCCACCGGTAAATTGATATGGCAGGTTGGTCTGAGTGACATCAGCCAATGCTTTTCCCATCAGACGTTTAACAGACTGGATAGTATTCAGCGGGTCTTCTGCGGCAGCTTCTTTCGCTTCAGTACCGATCTGTAATGCATCCGGTAAATAGCGAACAACTGATGGCAGAATATCCCTTCCTGATGCATCAGCCAGTGTTTCTGCGACGCCACTACGAACGACTGCGACCAATGAGTTGGTTGTTCCCAGATCGATGCCGACCGCCCATTTTTGCTGATGCGGAGCTGCACTCAGCCCGGGTTCTGCAATGTGCAATAAAGCCATAACGTATCTTTAGACCTCATATGTATGCCAGCTGCATACATTATTCGTTGTAAATTAAGTCGTTATAAATTCAGCCGTTATAAATCAAAGAGTGACTCTTCCAGCTTGTCCAGCTCATCCTTCATTTTCTGAACAAACTTCAATTTACGCAGGGTTTCTGCCGCTTCGTAATATTGAGCTGCGGCGATTTGCTGCTCCAGCGACAAAAAATAACGTTGATAATACTGTTTCACTCTGACCAGAAAACCAGTGATTGCGGCTTCATCAGGTTGGTGTTGCAGATCATCGAGCTCTTCGCGCCATTCCAGTTGTTCCATCAAAAAAGCGGTATCTTTGACGGTTTGTTGCTCATGACGCAGATCAATACCCTGTAATACCAGTATATATTCCGCCCGAGCCAGCGGTAATTTTAACGTATTATAGGCGCTGTTGATTTCGACACTTTGCTGCATCGCTTCCAGCTTAATCGCGTCGGCCTGCGCTGCGACATTATCCGGATGAAACTGTCTTTGCAGTTCACGATAACGAACCGCTAGTTGCGCCGTATCAAGGTTCAACGAGATCGGGATCTGAAATAACTCAAAGTAATTCACAAGCTATTCCCTCTGGGGATAAAAATGAAAAAGGCGCCTGAATGCGCCTTTTATCATGTAACAGTACAGTAAGCGAGTCGAATTCGCATTACGCTTCTGATGACGGTTTAAACGGTGAAACTTTCACCGCAACCACAGGCATCTTTCACGTTAGGGTTGTTGAATTTAAAGCCTTCATTCAACCCTTCTTTAACAAAATCCAGTTCAGTGCCGTCCAGATAGGCGAGACTTTTAGCATCAATAATGACTTTGACACCTTTATCATCAAACACCTGATCTTCACCGTTCACTTCGTCAACGAATTCGAGAACGTAGGCCATACCGGAACAGCCGGAAGTTTTCACGCCAAGGCGCAAGCCTACGCCTTTGCCGCGATTAGTGAGAAACCGTTTTACGCGATCTGCGGCTGAGTCCGATAATGTAATACCCATACGTTCCTACCCTACTAAACTTATACCAAGAACTTACACCAAATACTTATACCAAACCTTTTTTATGCTTATAGTCTGCAATCGCAGCTTTAATGGCATCTTCCGCCAAAATTGAACAGTGGATTTTCACTGGTGGCAAAGCCAATTCTTCAGCAATATCCGTGTTCTTGATTGCTTGCGCTTCATCCAGCGTTTTGCCCTTAACCCATTCGGTTACCAGAGAACTGGAAGCAATCGCTGAACCACAACCATAAGTCTTAAACTTGGCATCTTCAATGATACCTTGTTCATTTACTTTCAATTGTAACTTCATGACGTCACCACAAGCGGGTGCACCGACCATACCTGTTGCAACATTCGGATCATTTTTATCGAAGGAACCAACATTGCGCGGGTGTTCGTAATGATCAATAACTTTTTCACTGTAAGCCATAATATACTCTCCTAACTATCAGTGACTAACCCACTCGACCTTGCAGAGGTCAATCCCTTCTTTAAACATATCCCACAACGGTGATAAATCGCGTAACTTACCAATCGAGTTACGGATCAGACCAATTGCATAATCAATTTCTTCTTCGGTTGTAAAACGACCGATGCTGAAACGGATCGAGCTATGCGCCAGTTCATCATTCAAACCTAATGCACGCAGCACGTAAGATGGTTCCAGGCTGGCAGAAGTACAGGCTGAACCTGATGAAACCGCTAAATCTTTCAGCGCCATCATCAACGATTCACCTTCGACATAAGCAAAGCTGATGTTCAGGTTGCCAGCCACACGGTGTTCCATTGAGCCGTTAACAAAAACTTGTTCGATATCTTTCAGGCCGTTGTATAAACGATCACGCAGTGCCTTAATACGAACAGATTCATCCGCCATTTCCAGTTTCGCGATACGGAAAGCTTCGCCCATCCCAACGATCTGGTGAGTTGGCAATGTACCGGAACGCATGCCACGCTCATGACCACCACCGTGCATCTGAGCTTCCAGACGAACACGTGGTTTACGGCGAACATACAGCGCACCGATACCTTTCGGGCCATACACTTTATGTGCAGACAAAGACAGCAAATCAATTTTCATTGCATCAACGTCGATTTCAACTTTACCGGCGCTTTGCGCGGCATCGACATGGAACAGAATTTTGCGGGCACGGCACAATTCGCCGATTGCAGCCAGATCCTGGATCACACCAATTTCGTTATTTACATGCATGATGCTAACCAGAATAGTGTCTGGGCGCATCGCCGCTTCAATCTGCTGCAGTGTAAATAAACCATTAGATTGCGGCTCAAGGTAGGTTACCTCATAGCCTTCAGATTCCAGATGACGGCAAGTATCCAGAACTGCTTTATGTTCGGTTTTGCTGGTAATAATGTGTTTACCCTGTTTCACATAGAAATGGGCTGCACCTTTAATTGCCAGGTTATTCGATTCGGTAGCACCAGAAGTGAAGACGATTTCACGCGGATCAGCGCCAATCAAATCAGCGATGTTATTACGCGCTTCATCGATGGCTTCTTCCGCCTGCCAACCAAAGCGGTGTGAACGGGATGCTGGATTACCAAAATTACCGTCCAGCGTTAAACATTGCATCATCTTTTCAGCAACACGAGGATCGACTGGGCAAGTTGCTGAATAATCAAGATAAATCGGGAGTTTCATCATTTACTCCATTAAACTTTCAATAATTGAATCTGCGCTCATCATCGGTTTACGTTGTGATTGAGCAGAGTTCTGATGTTTATTCTGTTGTTCGGAAACACGCTTTACTTCAGCCTGACGAACGAGTTCACCCAAGGTGATTTCATCCAGGAAATCGCTGATACGTGCACTGAGATCACGCCATAATGAATGAGTCAGACACTGAACACCACCCTGACAGCCTGTTTCACCATGACAACGGGTAGCATCTACCGATTCATTTACCGCTGCAATGATTTTACCGACCGCAATTTTATCTGCATCGGCACCAAGACGATAACCACCGCCCGGACCACGCACACTGGATACCAAACCATTCTTACGCAGACGGGCAAACAACTGTTCCAGATAGGAAAGTGAAATACCCTGCCGCTCTGAAATATCCGCCAGTGGTACCGGCCCCAGCTCAGCATGTAAGGCAACATCCAGCATCGCTGTTACCGCATAGCGTCCTTTAGAAGTCAGTCTCATGGCTTGCATACCCGTTTGTTCATAATGGATTTATGCTGTCATGTCCTACCTTTTCAGTCAAGTATTATTCCTACTAAATGACTCAACTATTACGTGGCGGTTTCTGTATCGAGGTTAATATTCCACGCAAGATATTCAGCTCATTACTGTCGGGGCGCATACGGGTAAACATGCGCCGTAAACGCATCATGACATGCCCGGAGCGATCGGAATGCAGAAACTGAGTCTGATGTAATGTCTCTTCCAAATGCTGGAAAAACAGCTCCATTGACGCCTGTGGTGGATAATCACTGTCATCATCGACCTGAACACCGCTTTCTTGCTGCGCCAACCATGCCATACGAATTTCATAACTCAGCGTCTGCACCGCCATTGCGACATTCAGCGAACTGTATTCCGGATTAGCCGGAATATTGACGTGGTAATGGCACTGCTGCAATTCTTCATTACTGAGACCAGTCCGTTCACGACCAAACACCAATGCCACAGTGCCCTTCTTCACATCGGTTGCTAATCGTTCACCCATTTCCCGAGGATCTAACATCGGCCAAGCTAAGGTTCTTGAACGCGCACTGGCGCCAACCACTAAAGAACAATCAGCTATAGCTTCCGCCAGTGTCGGCACAATACGCAGATTTGCCAGAATATTGGTCGCCCCTGCCGCCAGCGCAACTGATTGTCCATCGGGTGGTTGCACTGGATCAACCAGCACCAGCTGTGACAATCCCATCGTTTTCATCGCGCGGGCAGCCGAGCCAATATTGCCAGTGTGAGAGGTGTTAACCAAAATTATGCGAACGTTTTCCAGCATTATGACTACCTGTTATGCTTCATCTGCGGGCATGCTATCACAATCAAATGGTAGCAGCGCGCGTGTCAGCACTCTCAGGCGCTTGAATTCCTTGTTGAACAAATAAAGCCAGATCATTGAGCGCCAGACGGATAATCTTCGGTAATTCATCCAGATCCAGGCTATCCATCAGGTTTTTGACTTCCAACCCTAACTCGGTATCACCCTCGATACGCAGGCGACGTTGGAAAAACAGACTGTCCGGATCTTCTTTACGTCCGGCGATCAGAATCAAATCATTCAGGCCGGCAGCAAAGCTGACATCACAGACGTCACTTTGTTCCAGCACCATTAACTGACCTTGTTTGAGCGTAATGAAACAGCTGAGCTTCAGCTCATCAACCGAAACTTTCAGAAAGCGCCCTTCCAGAAATTCGAAATCGCCGTCAGACAACGCTTCTTTAAAAATACGCTGCAGCATAAAAACCATGGCGGGCTTTTTAATAGCAAACGGGATCAAAGCCACTGGCAAACGTAACCACTGCGGCGCTTGCATCACCAGTTTGTGATGTAAATTTTTCAGCAACATAACCTCTCCTTTAGCAGATAAACGGCATCTAATCACAGCCGACAGTACAGAGCCCTGCCCAATATCAAACTTACCGCAAATTGTCCGAATCGAGTCGAACCCAATATGGGGTCAGGTCAAAAACTCTCATTCGCCAAATGATTACAATGCCTCCCATTATTACCCTATGAGTAAAACCATGGAGCTATTGTGTCCCGCTGGTAGTTTGCCAGCGCTGAAGACCGCCATTGATAATGGTGCGGATGCGGTTTATATCGGCTTTAAAGATGATACAAATGCACGGCATTTTGCTGGCCTGAACTTCGATGACAAGAAACTGCAACGCGCGGTGGAGTATGTCCACCAGCATCAGCGGAAATTGCATATCGCGATTAATACCTTTGCACATCCAGGCAGTGCTGCACGCTGGCAAGCCGCTGTCGATCGCGGTGTGGAGCTGGGTGCCGATGCGCTGATCATTGCCGATATCGCCGTGCTTGATTATACCCGTCAGCGTTATCCTGAGCAGGAGATCCATTTATCGGTTCAGGCATCAGCAACCAACAGCGCCGCCGTGCGTTTTTACAAAGAAAATTTCAACATCCAGCGCGTTGTGCTTCCGCGGGTGTTATCGATGCATCAGGTTCGACAGCTGTCACGGGAAACTGACGTACCATTGGAAGTATTCGCGTTTGGCAGCCTGTGCATTATGGCGGAAGGCCGCTGTTACCTCTCTTCATACCTAACCGGTGAAAGCCCGAATACCGTAGGTGCTTGTTCGCCTGCGAAATATGTGCGCTGGGAAGAAACTGCGAATGGACTGGAATCTCGTTTGAACGGCGTGTTAATTGATCGTTATCAGAAAGGGGAAAACGCCGGTTACCCGACTCTGTGTAAAGGCCGTTACAACACCAATGATCATATTTTCCATACTCTGGAAGAGCCAACCAGCCTGAATACCTTATCGTTACTGCCAGAGCTTTTTGAGACAGGCGTGACATCGGTAAAAATTGAAGGCCGTCAGCGCAGCCCGGCATATGTGGAACAAGTCACTAAAGTATGGCGCGCAGCCATCGATGCTTATAAGAAAAACCCGGCACAATATCAGGTGAGCGCCGAGTGGGATAAACAGTTAGCCGCGGTCTCTGAAGGCAATCAGACCACGTTGGGTGCCTATCACCGGCAGTGGCAATAGGAGTGAACAGCATGTATTTTTCCCTTGGCCCATTACTTTATTTCTGGCCAAAAGCAGATGTCGAAACCTTTTATCAGCAGGCAAGTCAAAGTGCCGCGCGTGATATTTATTTAGGTGAAACAGTTTGTAGCAAACGTCGCGAAATGAAATTGACCGATTGGATGGAGCTGGCTCGAGAGCTGCAAAACGCCGGTAAACGCGTCATTCTGTCGACCTTAGCCCTGATTCAAAGCCCGTCAGAACTGAAAGAGATGCAGCGCTGGGTGAATAATGGCGGCTGTATGATTGAAGCCAATGATCTGGGTGCCGTACAGTTGGCTTATGAACAAAAAATGCCCTTTGTCTGCGGCCCTGCCATTAACTGCTATAACGCCGATGTCATCAGCCTGCTCTTAAGAAAAGGCATGCAACGCTGGACGATGCCGGTAGAGCTGTCACGTGACTGGTTAGTTGAATTACTCAATGATTGCTGCACGCGCGGCTTACGTAATCAGTTTGAGGTTGAGGTTTTTGCCTATGGCCATTTACCGCTCGCTTACTCTGCGCGCTGCTTTACCGCTCGGGCACTCAACCGGGCGAAAGACGATTGCCAGCTGGCTTGTCTGCAATATCCGCAAGGAATGACAGCGGAAAGCCAGGAAGGTGAGCAAGTATTCGTACTGAATGGTATTCAAACCCAATCCGGTCACTGTTATAACCTGATCAACCAACTCCCTGAGATGGAAGGTCTGGTAGATGTGATTCGCCTTAGTCCAGAGCAAGAGACACTAAGCTGGTTGGAAAAATTCGAAGCACAGCTACAATCACCAGTAAAACATGCACTACCCGCCAAAGAATGTAACGGTTACTGGCAACGCGTTGCTGGCATGCAGCTTTGTTAATTACTCTCACTGCATAAACTAAAAAGGCATCCGATGGATGCCTTTTCTGATTTTGTTACCAACCAACTATTCAGAATCCAAATCTAATTCCGCTGGATAACTGTTTGGCGCTTGATTCGCCAGTTGTAATTCAAGCAATGCATAGCGGTGTTCAATAAAATCATACACATTATTTGCTAATGATAATTTGAAATAGGCATCCGCAGCATCACTGTTACCCTGCAACTGGGATAATTTGGCCAGATAGAAATAAGCTTCACACAAATGTTCTGCCAACTGACGATTGCTGCTGGTGCTATCAGCAATACGGCGAATAAATTCAGCTGGCGCCTGTTTACCGGTATAAACCTCAACAATATTCCAACCCCATTCATCATTATGGTGGCTGTCATATTGCTGCATCAGGGTTTGCATGGCCTTGTTTTGATCCAGTTGTGCACTTGTCAGAAACAGCCACAAGGTACGATAAGGATCATCAGGTTTACGCTGTTGAAAGACCTGCATGTCTTTCATTGCCAGTTCAGGGCGATGGGCGTAATACAGCGCAATCCCCCGGTTCAGATAGGCATAATCATAACCCGGTGCTAATTCCAGCGCAGAATCAAAAGCATCATAGGCATTGTCAAAATCTTGCTGTTGCGTCAGATAAACGCCAATAAAGTTATAGGCTTCAGCAAAATCGGGTTTTTCACGCAAAGCACGGGAAAAATCGATCCGCGCCATCGTGCGCAAACCAACTTTATCGAACATCATGCCGCGTTCATAAAACAACGCCGCACGCTGATCGTTATTCAGATCATTTGACGCTAATAACTGCCCTAACCGAGCCAGCGCCAATTCATTCTGATAGGTCACCTGTAACGGTGTCGCCAAAACAACAGAGGGCGGTTGCATATTTTTCGCGGCAGTAGATAAAGCACCACCATGCTGACTGCAGCCGACCAAAGACCACACAACGACGACACAACTAAGGCGTCCTATCCGATTCCACAATTCCAACGACAACTCCAGACCTGAACAGGCTTTATTTTTTAATGTTATGCTTGTCTATATGCTTTGTCATGCAATCTTATTGATGTATCAGGAATTTCAGAAATCTTCCTCAACGGGATAATTTGCCTCAACCCACCCCCGATAACCACCGTCCATGCTGATGACATCCCGATAACCCATCTGTTGCAGATTATCCGCTGCTAATACAGAACGAAAGCCACCTCCACAATATAGCACCAGTGGCGTATTTAGTTCAGGGTAACGCGTCTCAATATCGCGTTCGAGAATGCCGCGCCCCAAATATTGCGCTGACGGTAAATGCCCTTTGGCCCATTCACTCTCTTCACGTACATCTAATAATACAAAAGGCCGGTTTTGTTCCATCCAGCGTTTAACCTGATGCACATCAACTTCATTAACTCGTTGACGGACTTCATTTACAAAAGCCAAAAACCGCGGATTATGTTGCATGTTATATCTGCCTGAAAAAAAGAGCGCTTACGCGCTCTTATGATAATTAACTATGGTTCGTAATGCTCTTCAGCGCCTTCTTTTTCAACCATTTTTGGCATCAAATCTTCACGTTTCATCTTCAGATACATGGCCCAAGCACTGGCAACATAGATTGAAGAGTAAGTACCAAAACCGATACCAAGCAGCAGTGCGGTGGCAAAACCATGGATCATCGGGCCGCCTTTCCAGTACAGCGCAATAACAGTCACCAAGGTTGTACCAGAGGTGATCAACGTTCGGCTCAGTGTTTCAGTCATGGATACATCAATGATGTTGCGCATCGTTTCATTACGAATACGTCGTGCATTTTCACGCACCCGGTCAAACACCACGATGGTATCGTTCAGAGAGTAACCGATAACGGTTAATACAGCTGCCAGAACGGTCAAATCAAACTCCATCTGTGTCCATGAAAAAACACCCAGAGTAATCAACACGTCATGACCTAATGACAGCACCGCACCAGTCGCCATACGCCATTCGAAACGCAACGCGACATATACCAGAATACAACCCAAAGCAGAAAGCATCGCCATAAAGCCTTGATTAGCGAGTTCTGCACCGACTGTTGGCCCAACATATTCAAGGCGCGTCAGTTTGACGTTGCTATCCAAAGAGGTCGCACCCTTTTCAACACCGTCAGAAATTTTCTGTTGAGTCAGATCGCCTTTCGGTGCAATACGAATAACGACATCTTTAGTCGAGCCGTAATACTGCACCAATGCACCGTCTAAACCTTGTTTGGTCAATGAAGAACGAACATCGTCCAACACAGCTGGTGTACTGAATTTTAATTCCGCAATGGTACCACCGGTAAAATCCAGCCCCCAGTTAAACCCTTTGGTCGCAATCGTAAAGATAGACAACAGGATCAAAATACCAGAGATAATAGTGGCTGGCAGGGCCACCTTCATAAAGGGAATGGTGTGTCCCGGTTTTAATAGCTGAAACATGACTATCCCCTTAAATCGATAACTTATTCACTTTGCGACCACCCCAAATGAGGTTAACAATCGCACGGCTACCCGTGATCGCAGTGAACATAGAGCAAAGAATACCGATCATCAGCACCAATGCAAAACCACGAACCGCCCCCGTTCCCACAGCAAACAAAATCAATGCCGTGATTAAAGTGGTCATGTTGGAGTCTGCGATAGTCGCGAAAGCCCGTTCGTAACCCAAGTGAATGGCTTGCTGTACACCACGGCCTGCCCGTAACTCTTCACGGATACGTTCGTAGATCAGAACGTTCGCATCAACGGCCATACCGAGTGTTAACACAATCCCCGCGATGCCAGGCAATGTCATGGTCGCCCCAGGGATCATCGACATCACACCAACCAACAACACCACGTTAAAAACCAACGCAAGATTAGCAACCATGCCGAACAGCTTGTAGTAAATTGCCATAAAGACCACGAGGATCAGCATGCCCATACCTAATGCCGATAAACCGCTATCGATATTGGCTTGCCCCATGCTTGGACCGATAGTCCTTTCTTCAACGATCTGGATCGGCGCAGTCAACGCACCTGAACGCAACAGCAACGATAAATTGTGTGCTTCCTGAGTATTGTCGATACCGGTAATGCGGAAATCACTGCCCAGACGAGATTGGATAGTCGCAACGTTGATAACTTCTTCATGTCTTTCGATACGACGTTTACCATCCGCACCCGGTTCACCAACTGGCTTGTATTCGATGAATACTGACGCCATGGCTTTACCAATGCTGTCTTTCGTCGCCATCGACATGCGGTTTCCACCTACCCCATCAAGTTTAATACTTACTTGCGGGCGGCTGTATTCATCAACACCGGAAGAAGAACCTGTAATATGATCCCCGGTCAGGATAATACGTTTTTGCAGAACAACAGGACGACCATTACGGTCGTAAAACAACTGTGAATTCGCCGGTACTTGGCCGTTCACTGCGGCAGATGCATCCGCATTCTCATCAACCAGACGGAATTCCAGTGTTGCCGTTGCACCCAGAATTTCTTTCGCACGGGCAGTGTCTTGGATACCAGGCAGCTCAACAACAATACGAGCAGCGCCTTGACGTTGCACCAGCGGTTCAGCCACACCTAATTCATTCACACGGTTACGAATGATGGTGATGTTCTGTTCCAGTGCGTCTTCACTGATTGCTTTCAGTTTCTTTTCAGACATTGATGCTTTGATCCAGAACTGACCTTTGTCTTCTGAATCAACCAGCGTGATGTCTGCATGACGTTTACGCAGATGCGCTAATGCTTTTTGCTGTGTATCGCTATCACGGAAAGCAACAACAACTTCACTACCAGCACGGCGAACGCCGGAATAGCGAATATTGTCTTCACGCAATTCGGTACGGAAATCTTGTACCAGCTGTTCCTGTGCCTTGTTAACCGCTTCATCCATATCCACTTCCATCAGAAAATGAACACCGCCACGCAAGTCGAGACCCAGCTTCAATGGACCTGCACCAATCGAACTTAACCATTTTGGTGTAGATGGAGCCAGGTTCAATGCGGTTATAAATTTGTCGCCCAGTGCTTGTGTAACCAGCTCTTTCGCATGCAGCTGATCATCAGTGTTATTGAAGCGAACCAGTATCTGACTATTTTCCAGTACAGCGCTTTTAATCGAAATTTTGGCGTCATCCAGCGATTTTTTAACTAAATCCATGGTATCAACTTTGACATCGTGACCACGGATAGCTGAAACCTGTAAAGCTGGATCTTCGCCGTAAAGATTAGGTGCGGAATAAAGTGTACCGATGATGACCACGAGGGCCACCATCAGATACTTCCACAGAGGATACCGATTTAACACGGTTTAACTCCCAGGAAAGTGAATTAAAAACTACAGAGACTGAATAGTGCCCTTTGGCAATACTGCAGTGATGAAGTCTTTCTTAATGGTGATGGTAGTCTGATCATTCAAGGCCAGAACCAAATAATCGTTGTCCGCAGCAATTTTTGCAATTTTGCCAACCAGGCCACCAGAAGTCAGCACCTCGTCGCCTTTACCCAGTGAGTTCATCAGGTTTTTCTGTTCTTTCGCACGTTTTGATTGTGGACGCAGAATGAAGAAATAGAAAAACAGCAGAAAAATACCCACAATGGCGATCTGCTCAATACCACCAGTCACAGAAGATGCCGCACCACCGTCAGCCGCATAAGCATTAGCAAAAAGACTCATATTATTTCCTCGTTGTTAGTTCAAATCGTATATTAATCAAGCGTTGGAACAGGTTTACCCTGACGCTGATAAAAGTCTGCTACAAAGTCGTCTAATGTACCTGCATCGATAGCATCCCGCAAACCTTGCATCAAGCGTTGATAGTAGCGCAGGTTATGAATCGTATTCAGACGAGCACCTAAAATCTCATTGCAGCGATCCAGATGATACAAATAAGAACGGGTATAGTTTTTACAGGTATAACAATCACATTCTGCATCTAGTGTAGAAATGTCATCTCTGTGTTTTGCATTACGAATTTTGATGACACCGTTCGTTGTAAACAAGTGACCGTTACGCGCATTGCGGGTTGGCATCACACAGTCGAACATATCAATGCCACGACGGACACCTTCCACCAGATCTTCCGGTTTACCAACACCCATCAGGTAACGCGGTTTATCTTGCGGCAATTGCGGACATACGTGCTCCAGAATCCGGTGCATATCTTCTTTCGGCTCACCAACCGCTAAACCACCAACGGCATAACCATCAAAGCCGATCTCAACCAGTGCTTTTAACGACACATCGCGCAGATCTTCATAGACTCCACCCTGCACAATACCGAACAACGCATTTTTGTTTTCCAGCTCATTGAAACGCTGACGGGAACGGGCTGCCCAGCGCAGTGACAGTTCCATCGATTTTTTAGCCACATCGTGTGTCGCCGGGTATGGTGTACATTCATCGAAAATCATCACGATGTCAGAGCCAAGATCGTGCTGAATTTCCATTGATTTTTCAGGTGACAGGAAAATCTTCTCGCCATTGATCGGGTTGCGGAAATGCACACCTTCTTCTTTGATTTTGCGGATATCACCAAGGCTAAATACCTGGAATCCGCCTGAATCGGTCAGGATCGGGCCATGCCAATTCATAAAATCATGTAAGTCACCATGTTTGCGCATGATGTCCTGGCCCGGACGTAACCACAGGTGGAATGTATTCCCCAGCAGGATCTGCGCCCCGGTCTCTTTAACCTCTTCCGGAGTCATGCCTTTTACTGTGCCGTAGGTGCCAACAGGCATGAAAGCAGGTGTTTCAACCACACCACGATCAAACACTAAGCTGCCACGACGCGCGCGGCCTTGAGTCTTTTTCAGTTCAAATTTCATGTTTTTCCTTAACGTCAGAGAAACAGTCTGACTGTTTTATTGGGGCATTAGCCCTGAGTAGCGTTGGTTTGCCGTGTAATAAACATGGCATCGCCATAACTAAAGAAACGATAACCGGATGTTATTGCTTCCTGATAGGCTTGCATCACATGCTGATAACCTGCAAAAGCAGACACCAGCATGATCAATGTCGAGCCGGGTAAATGAAAATTAGTGATCAGTGCATCAACTACCTGATATTGATAGCCAGGATAAATAAAGATGCTGGTATCACCAAAGAAAGGTGATAGCGGTGTGCCGGCTTTTAACGATGCCTGCGCTGCCGTTTCTAGCGAACGCACGGACGTTGTGCCGACCGCAACAACTCGCCCACCCCGTGCACGGGTAGCATTAATTTTTTCAATCACCTCGGCTGGCACTTCTGCATATTCGCTGTGCATCTGATGATCTTCCAGCCGTTCAACCCGCACCGGCTGGAATGTACCAGCACCCACATGCAACGTGACAAAAGCGAGTTCGATGCCCTTTTGTTGCAATGCATCCAACAACGGTTGATCAAAATGCAGTCCCGCAGTCGGTGCTGCTACTGCACCAGGGCGTTCATTATAAACAGTCTGATAACGCTCTTTATCAGAGTTTTCATCCGGACGATCAATATATGGCGGCAGCGGCATATGGCCGATCTGATTCAGAATATCTAATACCGGTGTTTCACCAGCAAAATGTAATTCGAATAATGCGTCGTGCCGGGCTACCATTTCTGCAGAATAACCCTGCTCCAGTAAAATAACAGTGCCAGGTTTCGGCGCTTTCGAAGCACGCACATGCGCCAGTACGCGATGAGTATCAATAATTCGCTCAACCAGAATTTCCAGCTTGCCACCACTGGCTTTCTGACCAAACATGCGCGCAGGGATCACTCGGGTATTATTGAAAACCAGCAGATCACCGGGATGAAGCAATTCCAATACATCACGAAATTGCCCTTGTTTGATTTCGCCGCTATTACCATCCAGCTGCAATAAACGGCTGGCACTACGCTCTGGCATTGGATAGCGAGCAATGAGTTCGTCGGGCAAATCAAACTGAAAATCAGATACAAGCATGGGGAGAATTCTCTTGAAAAAACGCGGCTAGTCTATTGGTTAGAAATAGGTGAATCAAGTTGTTCTGATAGTGGCGAAAACGCTATTTCCCAACTAGGTTAATCAATAAGCACTTATACAAATGGAAGATACTGAATATGCTGCGAACTCCTATGATTTCTATCATTTTTTGGTTCATATCAGCCACTTCAGCTTATGCGAATACGCCCACAACTTACATCGTAGGAGGCACAACCGTAAATTCAGCACCTTCATGGATGGCCGCATTATGGATCACAACAGGATCAAATGTTGGTTTTTGTAGTGGTACCTTGATTGACTCACAATGGATCATGACCGCGGCGCATTGTGTTGATGTTACTGATAGTCAGGGCCATGCACCGACTATTACCGCGGTGATAGGACAAGCTGATTTAACGGTTATAACATCCCAAGCAGTCGTTGATTCCATTATTGTTTATTCAGGTTACGACCGTTCGACGCTGTACGGTGATATCGCTTTATTGCACCTGACAACACCGCAATATAATCAAACCATCACCCTTCCCTACAGTAACGGGTCAGCTTATTTGGTAACCGGAATCCAAATGAGAGTATACGGCTGGGGAGAAACCGAAGCTGGTGTGACAGTAGAAAATGCCTCAGCGACCAATTATCTACAAACAGCAACACTGACATATAGAGGATTTGATAGCGATTTTCCTGATCATATTTTTGCGGGCGATTATGGTAAAGATACTTGCTTTGGTGATAGTGGTAGCCCTCTGCTTTATGGCGGTATCCAGTACGGTCTAACCAGCTTTGGTTTCAATTCGACTTGCGCAACAGGCATACCCGGTGGCTATACCGATGTTAGCTATTATAGTCGTTGGATTGATAACGCACTGGGATGGGCTCAAAGCTCTGATAGCAGTTCTAGCGGTGGTGGCGGTGATCTCGAATTGGTAATGCTCGGATTGGTATTATTACTACTTCGGTTGCGCTTTCGTTTTCAGATATAATCACGCGGCCTTGAACGACGAGAGAGAAAAATCAGGATGACGCAGGACGAAATGAAGAAAGCAGTGGGGCAAGCCGCATTAGCTTATGTTCAACCAAACACAATTATCGGTGTAGGCACAGGCTCAACGGTCAATTGCTTTATCGATGCCTTAGCCAGTATCAAAGATCAAATCAAAGCGGCAGTATCCAGTTCCGAAGCATCTACTGCTCGACTGCAGGCTTTAGGTATTCCTGTTGTTGATCTGAATGACGTGACTGAATTTGATATTTATGTTGATGGTGCTGATGAAATCAACCCACAAATGGAAATGATCAAAGGTGGTGGCGCCGCTCTGACTCGCGAAAAAATCGTTGCTGCAGTCGCCAAACGTTTTATCTGTATTGCAGATTCAACCAAACAAGTCGAAGTATTAGGTCAATTTCCATTGCCTGTAGAAGTGATCCCCTTAGCTCGTGAATACGTTACGCGGGAATTAAAAAAATTGGGTGGAAATCCAGTATATCGCGAAGGGGTGATCACCGATAACCACTGCCAGATCCTGGATGTACATGGTCTGAAGATCCATGATGCCAAGGCATTTGAACAGCAAGTAAATCAGATCCCAGGTGTAGTTACGGTCGGTTTGTTTGCTCACCGTGGTGCAGACGTAGCACTCATCGGTTCAGCAGATGGTGTAAAAACTATCGGTTAAGCTAAATTATCGTACAAAAAATAAGGCGCCTGAGGCGCCTTATTTTTGATAATCGCTGTAAACCGGTTCACCCGGATCATTATCCACAGATTCCCCAGCTTTCAATCGCCAACATGCAAAGCACAATGGGATATAAGCAATAGCAATCAATGGAACACCCCAGCGCTCGTTATTCATCGCCAGATATGCCAGTGGGAATAACCACAGCCAATTCACTAGCCATAATGTTAACGTGACATAAAAATGGTTTTCCCAGCGACGCGCAAGGATCTGATACGCGTGCATTCGATGGCTACGGTGCCAATCATTGCCATGCATAATCCGCACAACCAGCGACCAACCACTGTCCACGATAAACCAGCCCATCATGATCAGCCAACACCAGAGGTTCACTGAGGTATCGGTCGCTAATAATAACCCTAAGGTCGCAATAAATACGCCCATAAAGCTACTACCCGCATCGCCCATGAATATCTTAGCTGGTGGCCAATTCCACGCCAGAAAACCTAACACCGGAGCACACATCAGGATCAGCGGCACACTCCACTGCATTTCATCGCTGAAAGCCAGTAGTACGGAGGAAGCAAACATCATAATGAATGCCTGACTTCCGGCAAAACCATCGACGCCATCCATGAAATTGAAAATATTCACAAATGCCATGATGCCAAACACGATGATAGGCAACCAATATCCTGAGAAATAGAGATAATTTTCCCAAAACAGCACGACGAGATCACGCCCATACCAAGTCAGCACTGCGATAGCGGACAATACCTGAATCCCCAATCTGACTTTTACACTCAGAGGAAACAAGTCATGCACCAAATTCCCGATGACTAAGATCAAACCCGAAAAACAGAGCGCACGTGTTGCCGCTATATCAATCAAACGATAGCGATAAAGCATCAAAAAGACGAACAGCATGGCAAGAAATAGCGCATAACCGCCACCACGGGGAACGGGCAGTAAGGGGCCATGTTTAAAATGGGGCATTGCTAACGCATGACGCCACAAAGCAATACGACGGATCAAGCCAGTCAGCAAAAAGCTACCGACAAAGATGAAAAGAAAATGTGTCATCATAATTGGAAGGGACCACTACTGCACACTGCGTTACTATTTTTATAGAGAGTCGTATCTACAAGAAACGATACCCTACTCTGTTTTGAGTATTATATACATTTCTCAGAAAACAACCGCTTTAACTCGCATAAGGACTCAAGATTTTTCAGGTGCAGTAAAAAACAGACAAAACATACATTTTGTCTGTCCCATAGGTTGGTTTTATACATAAACATAACGAAAAAAACCCGCCATTAAGTAACAGCGGGAAAAGTATAAAAACGCGCAATGCCAATCAAAGTGCGCCACGGGTTTCACGTTTGGCATTGGTGACACAAGTTAATGCATTAGCCCAACTAACCTCGCTAAAACCAGAGCGATAACTTTTCAATGAATCGTAGACAGTAGCAATTTTTTCACCTGATGACTGACCTTTGAAATCACTTTTCTCTAAACCAAGTAGATCACTGAGTTCAGCCCAAACAAGCCCTTCAGGTAGAGGAATAACATCAACCGTCACGCCATTTGCTGATATTTTCATCTCTTTTGCAGCATTAACTACGAAAAAGATAGGCGTAGTATCCGCATCCAGATCAGCAGCATAACCGGAAAAGAAATGTTCCAGTTCAGCTAAATCATGCAAAAGACCACTCAGCATTTTGATTTTTTCAGCATCAGCCAGCATAACCGCCTGCTCAATAACCGAAACTGGTGGCTTACGACGACCCGCTGAATCACCCACTTCGCCTTGCACCACAGGGCAAAATCATGAAGACCCGCAGCCCGTAAGGATTTGCGAGAGGTACTCATTATTCCGACCCGCTCGTTTTTGTTTCCGTTTAATACCCGCTTTAAATGTTTTGTCCGCTGTCAGTAAGTTCATGGCTATGTGTCGACATACGGCGAGATTTGCACCCGCTTCACCCCGAACAATTTGGCATTCATCTTCCCGCATTCCGACATCTAAACGCCAGTGTAATTGGTTCTCGATCGACCAATGCGCTCGGGTGGCCTCTAATAATTCTTTGGCGGTTAACTTTGCGGAGCTGATGTAATAGCGAAGGACAATTGATTCTGCGCGTACAGGCGCAACGCTCTCCTGTCGGTTAACGCCGACGATACCTATGGTGGTCAATTCTGGCCAGTCATAGGCCAGATCACCTAAGGGCGTTAAATCATGGCTCACAATGCAGAAACGAGTTTCTTCCCGACCATGCCCTTTTTCCTGCGTACTGTAACTGTCGTACAATTTTCCCATCCACATCGCAGGGGAATACCAGTTATCAAACGCATCAGCCAGTTTTCCCTGATTTCCTTTCACTGCCAGTAAATAGTCCGCTTTCTTTTTAATGATTTCCTGTGCAATTTTATGCTGACATCCCATGGCGTCTAGTGTCACTAAACAACCTTTTAATTCAAGCAGTTGCAGTAGTTCAGGAACAGCAGTGATCTCATTGGATTTAGTGGCTGTTTTTACTTGCCCTAAGACCATACTATTCTGAGCACTGAACGCACTGACCATGTGGATCACGTTATCACGTTTGAATTTATCATAAGTGGCGCGTAGCGATTTACCATCAATGGCAACAACAGAACCAGCCGTGAGGGTATGACAATTTTTCATCCACTGACAAAATAGCGTCTGTAGCTGTTTTCCTGAAATCATCCCCATGACACGTGCAATGGTGTGATGAGAAGGACAGCCATTTTCAAAATCACCGTATAAACGTAACCAATCCAGATGATCTTCACCGAAATCGGCAATTTCTTCCCAGCCCTCAGCACCACCAATAATGGCAGTGATAGTCAGAAAAAGAATATCAGCCAGGGTATAACTGGTTTTCTAAGATTGACGGTAGTCATGAATAATAGATATTTGATCCAAAAGGCTGAGTCCGTCAGGGCAAAATCATGAAGACCCGCAGCCCGTAAGGATTTGCGAGAGGTACTCATTATTCCGACCCGCTCGTTTTTGTTTCCGTTTAATACCCGCTTTAAATGTTTTGTCCGCTGTCAGTAAGTTCATGGCTATGTGTCGACATACGGCGAGATTTGCACCCGCTTCACCCCGAACAATTTGGCATTCATCTTCCCGCATTCCGACATCTAAACGCCAGTGTAATTGGTTCTCGATCGACCAATGCGCTCGGGTGGCCTCTAATAATTCTTTGGCGGTTAACTTTGCGGAGCTGATGTAATAGCGAAGGACAATTGATTCTGCACGTACAGGCGCAACGCTCTCCTGTCGGTTAACGCCGACGATGCCTATGGTGGTCAATTCTGGCCAGTCATAGGCCAGATCACCTAAGGGCGTTAAATTATGGCTCACAATGCAGAAACGAGTTTCTTCCCGACCATGCCCTTTTTCCTGCGTACTGTAACTGTCGTACAATTTTCCCATCCACATCGCAGGGGAATACCAGTTATCAAACGCATCAGCCAGTTTTCCCTGATTTCCTTTCACTGCCAGTAAATAGTCCGCTTTCTTTTTAATGATTTCCTGTGCAATTTTATGCTGACATCCCATGGCGTCTAGTGTCACTAAACAACCTTTTAATTCAAGCAGTTGCAGTAGTTCAGGAACAGCAGTGATCTCATTGGATTTAGTGGCTGTTTTTACTTGCCCTAAGACCATACTATTCTGAGCACTGAACGCACTGACCATGTGGATCACGTTATCACGTTTGGATTTATCATAAGTGGCGCGTAGCGATTTACCATCAATGGCAACAACGGAACCCGCCGTGAGGGTATGACAATTTTTCATCCACTGACAAAATAGCGTCTGTAGCTGTTTTCCTGAAATCATCCCCATGACACGTGCAATGGTGTGATGAGAAGGACAGCCATTTTCAAAATCACCGTATAAACGTAACCAATCCAGATGATCTTCACCGAAATCGGCAATTTCTTCCCAGCCCTCAGCACCACCAATAATGGCAGTGATAGTCAGAAAAAGAATATCAGCCAGGGTATAACTGGTTTTCCAAGATTGACGGTAGTCATGAATAATAGATATTTGATCCAAAAGGCTGAGTCCGTTCATAGTGAGTTATCCGGCAAAAGAAAGGATAAGATCACAGGGGGATAGGATCGTCAAATCGATCGAAAAAATAGTTTCAGAATTTAAAGAATTACGGTAAAAATAAGATCAGAATTTTAAAATTCAATCCTTTCTCAAAGCCTTATATCATGCGGGCTTTCATGCTTTTGCCCTGCCTTGCACCAACACTAATTCACCGCGATAACCAGACACGCCAGCACCGGCCTCTTCGATGAAATTCATATTGAACAAGCGTCCATTTTGTTCGTATGTATTTAACAGCATAAGCACCAACCTCCAAGTCGATTAATAAAATTCCCGGAAGGGATTTATCAAAAAGTGTGCCATAGCCGGAAAACAAAAAAGCCCTGAGACAACAATATATCTCAGGGCTTTTTAATCACTCACATCTGATGTAAAACAGGTTTATTTCTTCAGCGGACGCCACCAGTTTTCATTCGCCAGATACCATTTGATGGTTTTGGCTATACCCGTCTGGAAGGTTTCCTGTGGCTGATAACCCAGTTCACTCTGGATTTTCTCAGTGCCCACAGCATAACGGCGATCATGACCTGCACGATCCGTCACATAAGTAATCAATGACTTCGCAGATTCACCTTTCGCACAAGGCGATGCAGGATAACGGGTTGCCAATGAGCTATCGGCAGCAAATTCACCATCCACCAGTTCACAGATCAGATGCACAATATCAATGTTCTGCCATTCGTTAACACCACCGATATTGTAGGTTTCACCAATCACGCCTTTATTCAGCACCAGCTCAATACCGCGGCAGTGATCTTCCACAAACAACCAATCACGGATCTGTTTGCCATCACCGTAAATTGGCAGCGCTTTATTATCCAGAATATTGGTTAGGCACAGCGGGATCAGTTTTTCCGGAAAGTGATAATAACCATAGTTATTAGAACAGTTACTGGTCGTTACCTGCAGGCCATAAGTATGGTGGTATGCACGGACTAAGTGATCAGATGCAGCTTTCGAAGCGGAATATGGCGAGTTCGGTGCGTACGCAGTTGCTTCAGTAAAGGCTGGATCCGTCAGTTCCAGTGTGCCATACACTTCATCGGTAGATACATGGTGGAAGCGATGCGGTAACGGGTTTGCCGGATCAGCCAGCCAAACGGCACGGGCTGCTTTTAGCAGGCTGTGAGTACCAATAATATTGGTTTCGATAAATGCATCCGGGCCAGTAATAGAGCGGTCAACATGCGATTCTGCAGCAAAATGCACCAGCGTGTCGATCTGCTCATCACGCAGCAGCATTTCCACCAGTTCGGAATTACAGATATTCCCTTTCACAAAACGGAAATTCGGGTTATCCATCAGCGGACGCAGGGTTTCGATATTGCCGGCATAGGTCAGCGCATCCAGCACCACCACACGATCGGATGGGTGCGTTTTTAGCCAGTAATGAACAAAGTTGGTGCCGATAAAACCGGCACCACCGGTAACAAGTAATTTTTTCATGAAAAAAATCTCAACCTAGTCGAAATGAACCGCATCTTTGAAGAATTTTCCCTCTGCATCTTTGGCAGAAAGCGAGGGCTGTTGACCATTTACTAACGGCCATTGGATATTCAGATCCGGATCATCCCAACGAATAGAATGTTCTGCAGATGGGTTGTAATAATTAGTGCATTTATAAACGAATTCAGCGGTTTCAGTGGTGACATAAAAACCATGCGCAAAACCTTCCGGCACCCAGAGCTGACGCTTATTTTCGGCAGATAACAATACACCCACAGCCTGACCAAAGGTTGGTGATGAACGGCGAATATCCACCGCCACATCAAATACTTCACCAGCAACAACACGTACCAGTTTGCCCTGAGTCTGTTCAGTTTGGTAATGTAAACCACGCAGAATGCCTTGGCGGGACTTGGAATGGTTATCCTGCACAAACCGGCGTTCACATACTAGTTCATTAAATTTTTGCTCTTGCCAGGTTTCCATAAAGAAACCACGCTCATCACCAAACACAGCTGGTTCAATGATTTTTACATCAGGAATTGCGGTATCAATAATTTGCATGACAGACCTTATTTCACCCAGTTTTCTTCATCAGCAATGCGTTGCAGATATGCGCCGTAACCACTTTTCACCAGAGGTTTCGCCAATTCACGTAATTGTTCAGCAGTAATGAAGCCCATGCGATACGCGGTTTCTTCCGGGCAAGCGACTTTCTGTCCCTGACGTTTTTCCAGCACGCGCATAAAAATAGAGGCATCTAGCAGAGAATCATGGGTACCGGTATCCAGCCAGGCACAACCGCGGCCCATACGTTCAACACGTAATTGTTGGCGCTGCAGGTACACGTTATTTACATCGGTAATTTCCAATTCACCACGTGCAGAAGGTTTCACGTTTTTGGCGATTTCAACCACCTGATTGTCATAGAAATACAATCCGGTTACGGCATAGTTAGAACGTGGTTTAAGCGGCTTTTCTTCAATAGAAATGGCCTGACCAGCCGAATTAAATTCAACCACGCCATAGCGTTCTGGATCCTGCACATAATAACCGAAAACAGTCGCACCTTCTGTACGGGAAGCCGCTTCCTGCAGTGTTTCCGCCAGACCATGACCATGGAAAATATTATCGCCAAGAACCAGACATACTGAGTCGTTACCAATAAATTGTTCGCCGATAATAAACGCCTGAGCCAAGCCATCCGGGCTCGGTTGGATAGCATACTCGATATGGATGCCCCACTGATGGCCATCCCCCAGCAGACGCTGATAGCTTTCCTGATCACGCGGCGTACTGATCAGCAAAATATCTTTGATCCCGGCCAACATCAGGGTGCTTAACGGGTAATAAATCATCGGCTTATCGTAAACAGGCAACAGTTGTTTATTGATTGCCACAGTGGCCGGATGCAGACGTGTGCCACTGCCACCCGCCAGAATAATACCTTTCATTATTTGTTCTATCCTTTTGCTATTTATTGCGGCGTGTAAGCAGCGATATTTTCCAGTGCCTTATGCCAGTCACTCGGTTGAATACAAAATTCGGTGAAAATTTTACGACAGTCCAGACGTGAGTTTGCCGGGCGTTTAGCAGGTGTCGGATAGTCTGCCGTCGTTAATGCATTCAGTTGTGGTGCTTTTGCCAATAACTGCTGCGCAACAGCTTTATCAAAAATCGCCTGCGCAAACTGATGCCAGTTCACATGCGGTTCACCGGCAAAGTGATAAATACCCCATGTTACGGCTTCCGGTGCAGTCACAGTTTTCTCCGCAATTGCCAGCAGTGCTGCTGCAATATCGCCGGCATATGTCGGGCCACCGAACTGATCAGCGACGATACCCAGCTGATCACGTTGTGAGCCAAGACGCAGCATGGTTTTGACAAAGTTATTGCCATGCTCACCAAAGACCCAGGCAGTGCGTAAAATGATATGTTTAGAGTTAGCCGCAATAACCGCTCCTTCGCCAGCTAATTTGCTGGCACCGTAAATACCTTGCGGTGCTACAGGATCAGTTTCACTGTAGATACCATCTTTATCACCGGCAAATACATAATCTGTAGAAATGTGCAGCATAGCAGCATCGATTGAAGCTGCTGCTTCCGCCAGATATTTGGGACCATCACGATTAATTGCATAAGAAACATCAATTTCTGTTTCAGCTTTATCAACAGCGGTATGTGCTGCAGCATTAATGATGACATCCGGCTGATATTCTTTAACCAGTGCGTTAACCGCTTGTGGATCGGTAATATCCAGCTTGTCTCTGTCAACCGCCAGAATATCCCAGCCATTTGCTAGTGCTTGCTGCGTCAGACAAAAACCAACCTGGCCGTAGGCACCGGTTATCATTATTTTTTTCAATCTAATCACCATTACTTGTTTTATTTTGCACCGGAAACTACAGAACTAGTTGAAAGCGAAATTTTCTGCAGAAAATCAGCATGAGGGAAAAGTCGTTTACCTTCATCTAACCAAAATTGAGCCTGCTCTTTGTCATTTAACTGTTGCAAGGCATAAACCAGTTGGCTGTAAACTGCGGCTCGTGGTGTGTTATGCAGAAACTGTTTTGCCCAGTCAACGTAACTTTCCAATCCGGCTCTATCATGCGTTGCTGCTGAGAAGGTGAGTTGTACGCTACGCATCTGGAATTCATACATCATCATCCAGGGCAGCGGGTTAATGATCTGTTCCAGCATCTGCGGATTTTTATCCTTCATGCGATCGTATTTAGTTAATACATAAGCTGTTTGTAATCCTGTTAACATAAAAGGTACAACCACTAAAGGTATTAGGATCGCCATAAAACGAGCCAAAAACCAATAATCACAAACGATGTGTTTTTGCTGACCGCTTTCAGAATCAGCTAACCAAAGAAACACAATAAAAAAGAAGAAATGTGCAACCGAATGGTAGAAAGGATATTCCACCATAGAATGAAATAGCAGCGGTAAAACCAAAGCCAGAAGTGAAAGTCGTTTTGCCCAGCCCGTACATTTTACAACAGAGCGAAGATAGCCTATAGCAAAAACTACTAGCCCAATAACAGCGACAATGCCCCCCTCATGCAACCAGAACAGCACTTCATTATGCGGATGATCGAGGTTTTCCTCCATTAGACGCATACCTGAAGTTATATGTTCCGGCGCATAAAAATCATGCAGGAAGGTATATTCAAAACTACCGTAACCATGACCCAGCCAAGGAGATTGAGGCAGCATAGACAACAGGTGTGACCAATAAAGCTTACGGAAACCTGAGGTTAATTCATAACTCTCGACAGAACGGGCAGAGGTATAAATGAATAAACCAACAGAAAGACTGATGCCAAGCAACGCTACCGACCACCAGAAAATACGGCGGTTGTAATTCCACAAAACCGGTAACATAACGAGAGCTGAGAGTGCTGCACCGTAAATACCTGCCCGAGACTGCACTTGCACAAGTAATAACGGCGTCGCCAGTAAAATCAGGCTAAGAACGCCTTGACGCCAGCGGGAAGCCTGAACATTGCTATCCCAGCGTTGCAGATAAAATGTAATGCTCAAACCAGCCGCCAGAAAACTGGAAAATACGCTGTCTTTCTGGAAAATACCATAAGGGCGGTTTATTTTGATGTTATAACCTATCCAATTACCATCTTTCAAAATAAAGAACTGAATTAGCCCGAATACAGCCTCTATTGCTACCGCACCTAACAGTAGATACAACAAGCTATGACGCTGTTTATCGGAAAACTGAAACTGCGACAATGCAAAAAACAACAGCGCCCCAGCACCTATGGCAAGGAAACGCGCCTGAGCTTGTATATTCCATTCAGCATGTGGATTCAGAAATGGCAGCAGTAAAATCACAAACCCAGCCAGAAACCAAAGCTGAGTGTGCGAAAAAGTAAGCTGTTTCACTACCGTCAGATGCCAGATACCAATACTAATCAGCACCGAGATAAACGCCCATCCCACCATATTAAATGGCAGATATAACCCTGAACCGCCCAGGTTGTGCATAAAGAAGTGCATGCCAAGCAGAGAATACAGAGACAGAATTATCCATAAAATCCGCTGTGTGGAATGTGTTACTAGCATATAACCCCTTATTATAAATAAGAATCCGTGCTTAAAATCACATCACCATCAGTGATATGATTAATAGGCATTCTTATTAATAAAGCCTTTAAAAATAGTCAGAAAAATAATTTTCATATCAAGCCACAATGACCAGTTATCAATATACCAAAGGTCATACTGGACACGTTTTTCCATTTTATCCAGTGTATCCGTCTCACCCCGTAAACCATTCACCTGAGCCCAACCAGTAATTCCCGGTTTGACCTTATGACGCTTCATGTAGGACTCGACAAGATCTTTATAATATTCATTATGTGCTAATGCGTGTGGACGAGGTCCAACAATAGACATCCGCCCCTGTATTACATTAAAAAATTGCGGTAATTCATCCAGTGAAGTTCTGCGCAGAAAATTACCAATCGGCGTAATACGAGAGTCACCTTTAGTTGCCTGCGTTACTGAACCACTGACCTCCTGATGAACCTTCATTGAGCGGAATTTATATACCTTAAAATTCGCACCATTCACACCTGTGCGGTATTGCTTAAATAATACTGGCCCCGGAGATGACAACTTAATAGCTAAAGCAATCAGCAAGCATATGGGAGAAATCAGCAGACAAATTAATGAACCGACTAGCAGATCTTCCAAACGTTTAACAAACCGGGCAACACCACTGATTGGTGAAACACTTAAATCAATAGAATAAAGCCCAGCAATTTCATTGACCCGATGATTCAGTAGTTGTATGTCAATACCACCAAAATCTGGAATAAAACGAAGTTCAACAGTGTGATTTCGCAATGCATATATAATATCGCGGATATCGTTGGCGCATGTGATCGACATGCATAACCAGACTTCCTGTGCACCAGATTCCGTGATTCTATCAGCCACTCTGCTTAGTTCATCAGTACTCAGTTTGTTCTTAATACGCTGAATTCCAGCCAGAACATACCCTTCAGCTGGACTTCCACGCATATTTTTCCCAACAGAGGTAATGTTTTCTCCAGGACCAATGAGAAATACACTCTTGGTAGCCAATCCTTTTATACGGATATGCCGGAGAAATAACTGAATAAAAACCCTGATTCCGGCCGCAAAGAAAAAAGATAGGGCTAGTGATAAACCAACCCAAAGACGGGAATAGCGATGTGCGCTATAAGTAAAATAAATAACTGAAATTACCAGCATGGCTGCAATAAGCCATACAAGGAATAGTCGAAATACCAGCGTTGTGATCTTTTTAGTGCGCCAACGCTGATATGCTCCGAATGCACTATTTAGTACAACAATAAGCAAAGATAGTAATGCAACGACCAGTACGAATCGTTCTGGCAAATTGAAATCACCAAATCGAGACCAATAAGCCAATAAACCACCACTTATCACAGTCAAAATATCAACAACAGGCATGATTAATTGTGCTGGGTAACGCTCAGTCAAACCTTTAATTCTTTGCGACATAAAATATTACACCTGCATCAGGCACGCAAACATGCCAATAACTCTTCAGTCTTCTTCTGCACTAATGCCGGGTTATGCTTACTTTCGACATTTAGACGTACTACAGGCTCGGTATTAGAGCTACGCAGATTAAAGCGCCAATTTGCAAATTCAAGGCTAATTCCATCTGTTTCATCAAAGGATAACGCATCATTTTGATATTTAGCCAGCACTCGGGCAATTGCAGCTTGCGGATCATCCAGCTTGCTATTGATTTCACCGGAGGCTGGATAGGCAGTCATCCGATCGCTTACTAGTTGTTGCAAAGTCTGGCCTTTGACACACAGTAATTCGGCAACCAGTAACCATGGGATCATTCCTGAATCGCAGTAGGCAAAATCGCGGAAATAGTGGTGCGCACTCATTTCGCCGCCATAAATGGCATCTTCAGCCCGCATACGTTCTTTGATAAAGGCATGACCAGTTTTGGACATCACCGGTACCCCGCCTGCGCGGCTCACCACATCAATCGTATTCCAAGATAAACGCGGATCATGAATGATTTTTGCGCCTGACTGCTTTTGCAGGAAGGCATCCGCCAGCAATCCAACGATGTAATAACCTTCAATAAAGCCACCGTGCTCATCAAACAGGAAACAACGGTCGAAGTCACCGTCGAAAGCGATACCCATATCAGCACCGTGCGCTTTCACTGCATCCGCGGTATCCTGACGACATTCCGGCAAAAGTGGATTAGGAATACCATTTGGGAAGTTACCATCTGCCTCATGATGAACTTTGATAAATTCCATCGGCACATCCAATACTTTGAAGCGACGTTCAATTTCATCAATTACATGACCTGCTGCACCGTTGCCACTGTTCACCACCAGTTTCAGCGGTTTAAAGTTAATGGGATTGATATAGTTCATCAGATGATCAACATAAGCATCAATAATTGAGATTCGCTTATAACTACCTCTGCAAGCTAGCTCGATGGGTGCGAAATCGTTTTGTTCCGCCAGTCGTTGAATATCACGCAGTCCGGTATCACCACTGATCGGTTTCGCGCCTTCACGTACCAGCTTCATGCCGTTGTAGTCCATCGGATTATGGCTGGCAGTAACTTCAATACCACCATCCACGCCAAGATGGAAGGTGGCAAAATAGATCTCTTCGGTACCAGAAAGGCCGATATCCAGTACATTGGTACCAGCATCACGTAGACCATTACTCAGGGCTTGCTTCAGGCTTTCACTGGTAAGGCGCACATCCCCACCCACGACTACAGTTTTTGGTTTGGCGAATTCCCCATAAGCACGGCCAATCCGATAGGCAATTTTTTCATTTAACTCATCACCAAGGCGTCCACGGATGTCATAAGCCTTGAAACAATTTAATGTATCTGACATGTTATAATTCCAAAAAATAAAAACTTCGAAATATTAAATTATTTTAATATCTTTCATACTCGGCCGTACTTATCCCAAAATCGTTCAATATCATCTTCAGCCAAATAGCTGCCCGAACGGATTTCAATAACCTCAAGCGGGATTTTTCCGGGGTTTTCCAGAGAATGTTTGATGCCTATCGGAATGTAAAAAGATTCGTTTTCGCTTAATAACAAATACTCATCACCACAGGTTACTTTCGCTGTTCCCTGCACAACCACCCAGTGCTCAGCGCGATGATGATGCATTTGCAGGGAAAGTTGTTCACCCGGTTTAATTGAAAGTCGTTTTACCTGATAACGTTCACCCTGATCGATGGAATCGTATTTACCCCATGGCCGATAGACCTCACGGTGAACATGGTGCTCAGAACGGCCTGCGGCTTTAATCTGGTCTACGATTTTTTTAACATCCTGAACCTGATCTCGCGTTGCAACTAATACCGCGTCTTTTGTTTGAACAACAACAAGATTCTCTACCCCGACGGTTGTAACCAGCGATGACTCAGCGAAAACATAATTATTCCGGCTATTATGTGACAGGACATCGCCTTGATAAAAATTCCCTTCTGAATCTTTTTCGGAAATATCCCACAGTGAAGACCAGGAACCCACATCACTCCAGCCAGCATCCATTGGTACAACCACCGCATCTGCGGTTTTTTCCATGACGGCATAATCGATTGAATCGTCAGGACATTGCATAAACGCATCTTTATTGACCCGAACAAAATCCAGGTCAGGTTCAATAACCTGCATTGCCTGCTGACAAGCTTGATAAATATCCGGACGGAATTGCTTTAGCTCATCCAGATAGCGGCTTGCCCGGAATAAAAACATTCCGCTATTCCAGTAATAATCGCCACTAGCAACATAACTCTGTGCAGTTTGCAGATCGGGTTTTTCAACAAACTGCGCGACACGATAAGCAGTGGCAGAATTATCATTGTGCTTGGGAAGAGGCTGAGTATCGCCGCGTCGGATATAACCATATCCAGTTTCCGGCCCTGTAGACACAATGCCAAATGTGACCAGTTTGCCAGCCTGAGCATACGGAACCGCCTGATTCACTGCAAAACAGAATGCTTTCTCATCCTTAATCACATGATCCGCCGCCAAAACCAGTAACAACGGATCTTCTGAATTCCCGGAGTTTACCTGTTTCAACGCTTGAATGGCGGCCAGTGCAATCGCTGGTGCGGTATTTTTACCAACCGGTTCCAGAATGATATTACCAGAAAGCATATCCAATTCACGTAACTGCTCCGCCACAAGAAAGCGGTGAGACTCATTACTAATTACCAGTGGCTTTGAACACTGAATTTCATCCAGACGCAAAATAGTATTTTGCAGCATGGTATGAGTGCCTTGCAGGGTAAGAAATTGTTTGGGAAATAAACCGCGGGAAAGTGGCCATAAGCGGGTACCGCTACCACCGGCCATGATCACAGGAATCAACTGACTCATTGATATAATCTCGATTAATAATTAATTTTTTTATTTGCAGAAAACGCAGCCCATTTGGCTTCAACAAATTCGGAAAACTCACGCTCAAATCGCTGAGTTGAGAATTTTTCTGCATTAGTCCGGCAATCAGCAGCAATAAACATATGCTGATTTTCTTCAAATGATTTAACAGCAGCACAAAGTGATGGTACTGACTGTGTGTCAAAAAATAATCCGGTTGGTGCATCAACACCTAAAGGGCGAACTGTTTCTAGCGCGCCGCCTTTACCAAAAGCAATGACTGGTGTACCACAAGCCTGCGCTTCAACAGGTGTAATACCGAAATCTTCTTCGGCTGCGAATACAAACGCTTTTGCTCTTTGCATGTGATCTTTGAGCACTGAAAACGGTTGGTAACCCAATAACTGAATGTTGGGATGATTATTAGCAAGGCGCTGGATTTTTGGAAACTCAGATCCATCACCGATTACAATCAGTTTTTTACCTGGCATATGGGTAAACGCTTCGACAATTAGATCCATTTTTTTGTATGGCACCATACGCGAGGCTGTAAAATAGAAATCGTCTTTTGTAGTCGTTAGTTCAAAATCATGCACTGCAACCGGCGGGTAAATCACCGTCGCCTCTCGGCCATACACTTTTTTAATTCTGCGTGCAATAAACTGCGAGTTGGCAATAAAACAATCAACTCCGTTAGTAGTACGGCAATCCCATATGCGCATTTTATGTAAGATTAATTTAGCCAACCAACCTTTTATGCCTTTAGTTAACCCCGCTTCACGCAAATACTGATGTTGCAAATCCCAAGCATAGCGAACAGGAGAGTGGACATAACTAATGTGCAATTGATCTGGCCCAGTCAAAACTCCTTTCGCAACACAATGGCTACTTGATATAACAATATCATAAGATGACACATCTAGTTGTTCGATTGCCAATGGCATAAAAGGCAGATATTTCTGATATTTTTGCTTAGCTTTTGGCAAGTTTTGGATAAAAGAAGTTGTTGCATTTTTACCTTTAAGAAATCCTCGTTGATTTTCATCAACAAAATCAATCAATGAAAATAGATCACTTTCCGGAAAGCGGTTTATGATTGATTCTACAACTCGTTCTGCACCTGCATAAGTTACCAACCAGTCAACAACTAATGCTTTAGATATATTAGGCACGCATTACCCCATGCTTTTTAATAGATTAAATGTTTGTTCAGCGGTTGTTTTCCAGGAAAATTGCTTAGCATGCTCGATCCCTGACACACCTAACTGATTTCGTAGTGTATCAGACTCGATCAGCATTAAAATGCTATCCCCTATTTCTGAAATAGATAATGGATTTACTGTGATTGCCTTATCGCCAACAACTTCAGGAATAGATGTTGTATTACTTGTCAATACTGGTATTCCTGCAGCCATCGCCTCTAATGGCGGCAGTCCAAATCCCTCATATAAAGACATATATGAAAACAATAAAGCATTTTGATATATAGCAACAAGATCTTCATCTTCAACGAACCCAGTAAAGCAGACTCGTTTAGGGATACTACTTAACCCAGCATCAGAGAACACTTTGGAATTTTGCCGACCAACAAGAACTAACCAGATATCATCATCCACTTTATGCTGAATTTGACTCCATGCTGATAAAAGCCGCCCTATGTTTTTTCTCGGTTCAATTGAGGAGACACTTAATATGTATCGAGTAGACGGCAACTGATACTTCGGCATAATATAGGACTTGAAATCTTTGTCAGATTTGATAAAAAATCTGGCATCAACACCATTTTTAATAACGCTAATTTTTCCCTCATCAATACCAGTATGATATAAAATTCGGCTTTTTGTATATTCTGAAATAGCAATAATGGCATCAACTTCTTTTGCTAATCTTGGTAAAATACCGCGATATAATGTACTAAAACTTTTACTAGTCCACTCAGGATGATCCAAAGTAGCAAAATCGTGCATGGTTACCATATGTTTTGCTTTACAATAAATAGGCCCTGTATTGCTTGGACTCCAAAGCACATCATTATAATTTAATTTACATGGAAGTAGGAATTGCTCCCACAGATGCCCTTTTATTCCAGTCAAAGGGCTCGATGGGTTAACCTCATGTATTGCAAATGTATCTTTGTTTTCTAAAATCGAGCTCAGGTAGCGTTGTACACCGGTCGTGTGCGATTGAAGAATCCGTTTATTTACATAGAACATAATGATTCTCTTTCATGCGTTCAACTTCTTTAATGTAAATTTCTTTATTTCTTCTAATTTCATAACTAAGAACGGCTAAAAAAAGCGAGATAGAATACAAACCAATACCTTCAACAAATGAAAACAAGGATATAATCACAAACCAAAACGCCAACTCAAGATCTTTTCTACCATATATTCTGCATTTTTTTACCACATCAAAAACATATAAAAAAAATAGAATAACAAATGGCCATCCGAAACATATTACGTTATTCCAAAAAAAAGATTTAGTACCGATAGCCACATCTGATGCAGCCGTAACATATCCTTCAGCTTCATACATATTTAACCTTACTGGCGACATGGAATTAACAAAACCAATTGCTTCTGATATGTTACTTTCAAATGCATGCAGAAAACCGAAATAACCAACACCAAAAGGATTTTGCAGTAAAGAAAAAACGGCCGTCAGCACACATACAACTCTTGTAGCTACAGATGTATTATTTTTAATATCAGTTGAAAAATATTCAATTAAAATAGAGCTTAGTGCAGCAACACCCAATGAAAAAACGATAAGGAAGAATAGTCCTTTCAATGTAAACAATCTTCTATTAAAAACATAGGAAAAGATGTTAGCTAAAATAATAGTGACAATAGCACCTTTAGACGAAGTAAATACAGCAACCACAAGAAATATGCCTATAGCATAAACAGAATAATCTTTTGATTTATTTCTCAAGCAAAAAAATGAAAACATTAAAGGAAATATTGTTGAAGCAAGCATGCTTGCTTCATAAGAAAAACCTCTGGGGCGAGAACTAAGGCGTTCAGACATTTGGAAAAGACCATATTCAACAAATCCAAAATGCAGAATATCCCCAAAAACAACGCCAGCAATACTAATAAAAAAAGATAGCAAGATCAGATGTTTGTATCGCTTATTATCAAAGTTTGCCGAATAAAAAAATGGGAAAATGAATAATAGATTCAAAAACAACAGATTAAGCCCTTTTATAAAAAGAGGGCGCCCGTATGATGTCTCACCAAAAAAACATATACAGGAAGCAAAATTAACAACAAAAAAATAAAAAACAACAAAAAAACTTATTCGTTTAACAGGTTTAATTTTATAACTAAACTTAAGAAATGACAAAAACAAAATAATGGCAATGAAAATAAAAGATGGCGACTTACCTAAAAAACCCAAAGCTGTCGCACCAATTATTGTATTTTGAAATGGTAAAAGCAGAATCATTAAACCTAATGAAAGTGATTCAATATTTGCCAGTACAACCTTACGCATATGCTATCTCATTGATTATCAATAAAAACCTTTCAAAGGGTGCACTAAATTTGATACACCACATAATTCATTAAAACAATTTAACCCGAATTATTAAACATTTGAAATAGACAGTTTTATTCCATCATAGAGACCTGACAACATTTTTTTTCTTAACGTTTTATTATATAAAAAACATTTGATCACCCTGGTTGATAACGTAAAAACCAGGGCAGATATTAATCGAATGCCTGATAAATTTTTCAGAATAAAATATATTCTATTTCTATTCCCGTAATACACTGAAAATGGAGATGTATCACCACCAGTACTACTACTAACTTTATGTATAATGGATATTTTAGGAAAATAAAGTATTTTGTACTTCATTGTATTCAATCTAAAAACAAAATCTGTATCATCATAATATACAAAATAGTCTTCATCCATCATTCCAACATTTTCAAAAACATCTTTGCGGATAAGCATAAAACATGTGGGAGCATACTTTGTGTATACAATCTGATTGAATACATCAGAATCATTCTCTCTATCACCGAAATGAATTGTTGTACCCTTCCACTGATTTATATCACCACCTGCATACCATAATTTACCGCTATCGAAGTATGTAATCTTTGGAACAATGACTGGTTCATTTTTATTTAATGATTCTTGAACAAGTTCTTCTAGTAAACATTGGTTATCAAATTCAATATCATTATTCAGCAACAACACATAATCACAGCCAGCGTGAATAGCTGCTGATATGCCTTGATTGTTTGCTGCTGCAACACCCATGTTGTTATCATTTTTTATGAATACAATATTAGACAGCTGATATTTTTCAGATAACTCTTTACACATTGAATAAGAGTCGTCATTAGTACTGTTATCAATTACATATAAAATGTAATTGGTATATGTTTGTCTAACCAGACATCGGAAAAAATCAGGTAAAACATCGGGGCAGTTAAAAAGGACTGTTACCAGTCCCAGTTTAGGTTGAATCATTTGAACAACCCTCTTTTCTTCATTTCTACAATACTTAAATCATAATTGTCTTGTTTAATATCTTGCTGATTTACCCATTCGACAAATTTCTGAATACCTATTTCGAAATCTATTTTAGGTATGTAGCCTAAAAGGTTTTTTGCTTTTGTCAAATCAGCAAAATTATGCCGGATATCTCCTAAACGAAACTGTCCAGTCACATTAACAGGCACATTAATCCCATAACTTCTTACCAATGTATTGGCAACAGTTATGACATCGGTTGCTACACCTGAGCCAATACCAAAAATCTGATTATTCGCCTCATCTTTAGTTAAAGCCAGGATTGTTGCATCAACGACATCATCAATGAAAACGAAATCACGGCTCTCTTTGCCATCTTCAAATATATTAATTGGATTATTATTCTTTATTCTTGTTGAAAAAATAGACAGAATACCTGTATATGGATTACTTAAGGATTGACCTGGCCCATAAACATTTTGATAACGTAATGCTACACCAGCGATCCCAATTGATGGACAAACAGTCAGAACCATTTGTTCCTGATTTTGCTTCGTAATGCCATATACAGAAGATGGATGTATTTTGGAGTCTTCATCTGTAGGTAATAATTCGATTGGTTTTTGAGTAACGGGACATAATAATTCAAAATTCCCCGCCAGCATGTCTGCCTCATTTCTGGCACCAGGATAAATAATTCCAAGCTCAGCTGAATGATATTTTCCTTCACCATAAATGGAACGAGATGAAGCCACAACAACTTTTTTTACCGCTGTTTTTTCATTAGCCAAAATATCAAGCAGTAATGCTGTACCTCCGACATTGACATCAACATAACGCTGAATTTCATACATAGACTGTCCAGTGCCTGTTTCTGCGGCAAGGTGAACTACCGCATCTTGCTCTGCTAAAACCTGCTGTAATGCTTGTTTATCACAAATATTACCTAGAACAAAAGTCACTTTATTTTTAATTGAACCATATAAAGGAGATGTCAACTCAGGATTATCACCATGGATCTGAGGTGATAAATTATCAAACACTGTAACTTCATGCCCATATTCTAATAGTTTTAAAGCAAGATTAGAACCGATAAAACCAGCACCACCAGTAATTAATATTTTCATTATTTCACCTTAATCCATTTCTCTTCATTATGATCATATATTTTAATAATTTTTATTGGATTTCCTGCAGCAACTGAAAAATCAGGCACATTAACATTAACAACAGAATTAGCACCAATGACTGCATATTTACCAATTTTAACATTCGGCAAGATCACACTACCAAACCCAATAAACGAGCCATTACCTATTTCAACATAGTTTCCATCGTATTGAACTCTATCCCCAATCTTAATTGATGAACTAATATCATCATAAGGATGTTCAACGTCAACTATAGCTACATTTCCTGTAATTGAGACTTTATCACCAATAATAATTTTATTTCCACAAATTATATGCACATTTTGTTCTATATTTACATCATTACCAATAATCAGTTCTGGTTTATTTTTATTTTTTTTAATGAGCTCTATTCTTGCTCCACCCCTAATAATTACATTTTCACCTATTTTGGCATATTCAGTATATCGAAACATTAAAGGAGGAAATATAACAGTTCCCTTTCCAATGCACTTAAACATATTGGAATAAATATGTTTTGTTTTCATTTTATAGATATGAAATTTTATATTATCCATCAATAAGGATATATGCATCATAATTCGCCAACTTTATCTACAGCAACCCACTGCTTATGGTCGAAATCAAATTTCTTAATAATTTTCGCTGGATTCCCAGAAACCATTGAGTAATCAGGTATATCTTTAGTAACTACAGCTCTAGCTCCAACAACACAGTGCTTACCAATTTTCACTCCAGGAAGAACCGTTGCACCATAGCCAATAAATGAACCGTCACCAATAACAACAGGACCTTTGGATTCTAATAATTGATCCAATATATGACCATTTAATGGCGATAATCCATGCGATACATCAGATATATAAATATAGTCACTTAAAACACAGTTATTACCTATTTCAATAGCATTCGCACAATGTATTTGGCCGTAATGGCCAATATAAACATTATTGCCAATAGTGATTTGGCATTCAAATTCCTGTTCATGGTTCTTCGTAATGGCATAGATGACTGAGTGATGGCCAATCAATGTATTACTACCAATAGATATGAATCTTTTATTAATAATTTTTCTTGGTGTTAAGATATATGTCCCTTTCCCGACATTAAGATTGAATGGTCTATACAATAGACTCTTTAGCATATTTTTAAGTTTATTCATCGGTTTATAACACTCAAAAAAACAGCATAACAGGAAACAATTAAAATTAATGCAACAAACATAATCAGCAAAACGATACTCCGCTCGCTTTTATTAATAAAACCCACTTGTTTTAAAGTCACTAATAAATTAGCACAAACTCCAGCTATGGATGCTAAAATAGAGCCTTGCGCTACTCCTAGTGCCCCATACAACCACCCACTTATGCTCATGAATAGTACAGCGCAAACAGCTTCAATCATTGCTGGAACATGTGCATTTTTATGCGCACCTGTCGCAATTAATAACAATGAATATGGCGAAAGAATATTCCTAATAGCATTAGTAGTTACTAATGCTATTAATATGGGATAAACATACATAACATAATCATTGCCTAACCAAACTTTTACTATATAACGTCCACATATAACAAAGAAAATCACTGAAAAGAACAATACCAAAAAGCACGTGACGGTTGAGAGTTTTAGCATTCTAAATAACTCTCTATTTTTTTGTGATGCATGCAAAGTTGCACCAACGGTGACTATTGGTGACATTATTGCTTGTTGTAGGCCAACCATGACCATAACCAACGTCATAGCTAATGAATAATGACCAACATGTTTTATATCAAAAAAACCAGCAATTGTTGGCTGAATACCATTTACGAATAGCATGCAAAAAACCCATACTGCAAGTACTTTGCAGTATGAAATTAATTCTTTTCCCCTATCATAAATCTGCGTTTCCATAATAATCTCTGTCGTAAATAGTTGAGATTTATTCATTATGTAAACAAGTAATCCACATGGAATAACCAAGCCAACCGATAATCCCACTGACAATACCGTAATACTTGCCTCGGCCTTTACCAACAAGTAGATGATAATAATAGATATTATGCGACCAAACAGCTGAGCAAGCACATGGATATAATTTTTGTGTAATCCAGTAAAAAAGCCTATAGGGAGTAATGATAACAACTGAAGCGATGATGACACCCCGAATGCCAAAATACAGTAACGCAACACTGTCACACCATCATGATTTAATCCATTAAAAAATAAAGGATAAATTATCATTAGCAAAACAGAGATTATAACCCCCAGAAACATTAGAATTCTTAGTATTTTTCTTCCAGCCATCACAGTTGAAAATATTCCAACCTTATTGTCTATTTCATTGTCTGCAGAAACAAAACGTGCGATAGCTGTTTGAACTCCGAATCCTAGTACCTGAATATATATAATGACCTGTATACCCAAACTCCATACCGAAAAATCTTCTGGGCTTAGTTTGTGCACAACAATACTAGGTAAGATCAAGTTATAGATGGCTGTGCCTATGCCACCGATTATGTTGGCACCAGCATTACTGGTAAAACGCCTCACCAAATTTGACATCTATTTATTTTTCTTCTTGAGCGAAAATAAAATCGAGAAAAAGAACACACTTCCGAAAAGCCCTAATAATGCGCCACCTATCAAAATTAGAACTCGTTTCGGTTTATCTTTTGTCACTGGCTCATCAGGCATATCAATAAAACAAAAAGCTTGGCCTGTGACTGAGCTATTCTTAATTTCATTCAACGTTTTTAACTGTTGTTGAACATCAAAATAACGCTTCGCCAGTGTAGGCTCTGATGCTTTTAATGAGGCTAGTTTTGCAGATAATGCTTTACTACCAAGCAAATACATTGTTGAATCGCTTATGTCAGTTGGCAAGTTAGCAGATGTTTCAATCAGATTCATTTCTTTCGCCTGAGCTAGCGAATCAGATACACTCTTTATCTGCAGCATTAGCATATCATCTGCACTGGTTTCTAATGTTTTAGCTTCTGCAGCAAGATCCTGGCGGAATTTATTTAGCAATAACTTCAGTTCATACTCATTATTCTTAACAACCTTTGCATTCACTGATGCTATATATTGTTGCAATAAAATTTGCGATTGTTTGGATGTATCTGCAGATAGGGTTATTGTGTCAAAAGTCTTCTTTACATCATCAGCTGCTGTGTAATTAATATCTTTTTCAGTAATTTCTTTTAATATTACTTTCTGATCACGTTCTGTTTTGCCTTTAATTTTTTCTTTATAAAAGTCAGAGGAAACTACAAACTCTCTTCTTTCATCTAGAGAATTTAAAGTGTTTTTAAACTCTTTAAATAAATTAGTTTGTAAATTAGCAAATTGTAGTTGCTTGGCATCTTCCGTTTTTGTCTGGACGCCATCTGGAGTCACAACAATAGGTGCATTACGTTCCAGATTCTGTGCCAGCAGATAGAATTCCCCCATATCGGAGGCTTTCGGTGCGGTAATCACCGCGTTCGATGTCCACACTTCTTCCGCCGTAAAAGCATAAATCCCAGAAGCCAAAGTCGTTACCACAGTGATCAGTGCGATTTTTGCCTTTTGCTTCCAGAGCGTACGGAACAGTTCCACCAGATCAATTTCATCATTGTCCTGATAAGGCATTGGATATGGATAAGGCATGTTGGCTTGCTGTGAGAATTCTTTTTTATTCATAATTCACTCAAAATTAACCGCAGGTCATGATAATTTGTATTAATAAACTGAATTTTTTCTACGCTACCGCCCCTGGCTTACCACTGCCACAGTGCGGATAGGCATTTAAATTGTAGAAAAGACCACTCGGCAACTGGGTAGCCTTTCTGGTTTGTATCGCAACGATTACTCTTTATATCCGTTAGGATTTTGCAATTGCCAACGCCAAGTGTCCCGCATCATCTCTTGCAAACCACGTTCAGCTTGCCAGCCTAAATCATTGGCTGCATAAGCAGGGTCAGCCCAGCATTCAGAAATATCTCCAGGGCGGCGATCTACAATTTGATAAGCGATCTGTCTACCTGAGACTCTTTCAAATACCTTGATCATTTCTAGTACCGAATAGCCCTGCCCGGTACCTAGGTTATAGATCAGTACGCCACGCTCACGTTTGATACGTTCAATCGCTTTGATATGGCCAATAGCCAGATCGACCACATGGATGTAATCGCGCACACCGGTGCCATCTGGTGTTGAGTAGTCGTTACCGAATACAGATAACTGAGGTAAACGACCAATGGCGACTTGGCTGATGAATGGCAGCAGATTATTCGGAATACCATTAGGGTCTTCCCCCATCATACCTGATGGATGTGCACCAACGGGGTTGAAGTAGCGCAGTAATACAATGCCCCAGCGAGGATCGGCTTTTGACACGTCTCGCAGGATCTCTTCAACCATTAATTTGGAGCGGCCATATGGGTTAGTCGCTGATAAAGGAAAGCTTTCGCTGATCGGTACCGAGTGAGGATCACCGTAGACGGTCGCTGAAGAGCTGAACACCAGATCAAATACATTATGCTGTTGCATCACTTCACACAGTGTCAGTGTGGCTGCAATGTTGTTCTGGTAGTATTTGAGCGGTAAGCGCGTTGATTCACCAACCGCTTTCAAACCCGCGAAATGAATAACCGATTTGATCTCGTGACGTTGAAATATGCGAGTAAGCGTATCAGCATCACGAACATCCGCCTCATAAAAAACAGGCGATTTGCCAGTCAACGCTTGAATTCGATTAAGCACTTCAGGGTGTGAATTACAAAAATTATCAACAGCTACAACATTATAACCTGCTTGTAGTAATTCGACTGTAGTGTGACTGCCAATATAGCCAGCCCCACCAGTTACTAGAATAGTCATACTAAATTTTACCTGTAGACAGTTTATGCGTGTGTATTAATTTTTATAATGTGTTACCTGTTTCTGTCTGTCATTGTAAACAGGGGGTACGATATTGACTACCCTTCTTTTTATTCTGTGTTGTTTATATTAGTACTAGCAGTTGCTGCTACTCGATGAAAAACGATGCTTTATTAAACAATCCATGATCATCGATGACACTAATATGGTGTAAGCCTATACGTTCGAAGGCGATGCGAATAGTCTGGTTATTTTGTGTTGTCCCAACTAAATTTTGATCTTTGAACCAATAGTGAATCCCCTGCCCTCCTGATGCTTTAACTGAGATAATCAGAGAGCTGTCTCCTAATTTGCGAATTGCAGCCCCCTCTTTTACACCACTAATCAGGAGCTGGCTTTGTAATTGTGTTTCAATAACAGGGCAATCGGGAGACACTGGCGGTAAACGATTTTCCCGCCACTCTCGTGCTGGTAACCATGGTTCCAGTATCGCAGGCCACAGCTGAAGTGTTTGCTGTGTTGAATAAGTACACTCGGGGCGGACTCGCAGCCCTTTAGCGTTTAACCACAAACTGACTTGCTGTATTTCACTCATGCTTTGTTCTGATGATCGCAATGTTGGTGGAATAGCTTTATCAAGTATCCATGCTTTATGTGCCTGACGGCAGTTATTATCTGTTAGCGGTAAGATTTGTCCTGATGGCCAACAGATAGTTGCGGTTGAAACACTGTCTGGTTTTGGCATCGGCAATGCCGCATTTGTTTGAGCAGTATTTTGTGCCTGTAACAGGCTATCAACCATCTGCAGTAACGGTACAGCCACCGCAGCACCGAATTGCCCTGCCACAGGGGTACCGTCAGGCCGTCCGATCCAGATGCCAATCAGGTAACGATCATTGACACCCACAGCCCAAGCATCCCGGAATCCGTAACTGGTGCCAGTTTTATATGCCAATGGCCAATGCCGGTTCCATTCTGTCGTACTACCTGGTTGCCATTCGCCAGTAAGAATAAGACGCGTGATCCACGCAGCACCGGCTGAAATGATCGATTTCTCCTGTAACGGCGTTTCGGGAGTAAAACGCAGTTGGGCCATTTTTCCTGCTCGGGCAAATACACTGTAGCTTTGGACTAACGATTCAAGTGAGGTGCCAACTCCGCCCAAAATCAACGATAAATTAGGTTGAGCAAAATCAGGAAACTGCAATGTCATGCCACCATTTCGCAGTTGTGCGACAAAGCGTTTCGGGCCATAAGCTTCCAGTAATTGAACAGCAGGTAAATTGAGGGAACGGTGCAATGCATCGCTGGCCGAAACCGGACCGGAAAATCCTTGTGAAAAATTACCCGGCTGGTACTGCTCAGTCTGGCGTGGAATATCTTGTAACAGCGATTCAGAATGGATGAGACCATCATCCATCGCCATTGCATATAAAAAGGGTTTCAGGGTAGAACCCGGTGAGCGGATAGCTGACACCATATCGACAAATCCATGCCTGTCTGTGTCTTCCAGCCCTGTAGAACCTAGGTAGGCTCTAACCGCCATCGATTTACTTTCTGTAACCAAAATGGCAATAGAGGTGCGTTCGGGTAATTGATGGCGCCACCCTTTTACAGTTTCTTCCAGACGTGACTGTAAACTCGCATCGATGGTGGTGTGAATAAGCCGCTCATGACTCTCATTTTTCATTCGCTGTGCAAGTAATGGTGCTAACTGTGGTACTTGACGTGGTGGCAACCACAGCATTTCTTCTTTCGCTTCGGTTATATCTTGTGCTGACCAGATACCAAAATTTAATAATCGATTTAATACTTTATCCCGTGCCTTTTGCGCTCGTTCAGGATAACGATCGGGCCGTAAACGGCTGGGCGATTGTGGTAATACAGCGAGTAAAGCCGCTTCGGCATGCGTTAATTCAGCCGGTGGTTTACCCAAATAACTCCAGCTTGCCGCTGCGATCCCCTCTTGTGTTCCACCAAAAGGTGCACGATTAAGATATATTTGAAGGATTTCATCTTTACTGTAATGCCATTCCAGTTGCAACGAGCGCCAGGCTTCTATCAGTTTGCCAGCAAATGTACGCTCATGCGGCTCAATCAGGCGGGCGACCTGCATCGTGATGGTGCTACCGCCAGAAACGATCCGATGATTACTCAAATTTTGCCATGCAGCTCTGATGATAGAAAATGGATTAAGCCCAAGATGATGATAAAACCAGCGGTCTTCGTAACCGAGCAATGCTTGCAAATAGAGCGGCGATACCTCGTTTAATTTCACCGGATAGCGCCAGACACCTTGTTCATCAGGAAAACGCCAGAGCGGTGTGCCATCTTCCGCAAGGACAATACGGGCCAACTTACCTTCTGTGGTGGGAAGCGGCCAGATTTTATCCGCCAGCCATACCATACCGATAAGTAACAACAATGCTAAAAATAGACGGTGAAAAAAGGCCGCCCAACGGCGGCCATGCATAAAACACCCTATCATTAATGCACTTCCACCCATTCTGGCGAATCACCACGCGCGTTCACCGCAGGTTGATACATTGATTCCACCATCGGCATTGGCATATGGAAACGCCCTGGTGAAACAGCACGGGCAATATAAACAATATCTCGGCGGCTGTAGCCATCCAGTTCAATAGCAGCAACATAACGATCATCACGATATTCCTGATGTTTAATCGCAGTTTGCTGAGCTTTTTCCAGTAACGCTTTGAACTGAGTTAATTCAGTCAATGCCATGTTGCTGTTTTCCAGATTTTGGTTTTCCAGCTCAAGACCCGCAGGTAAAAGATCAACAACCAGCGCATCGGGTACACGTTGATCAGCCCAGACGCTCAAATGCACTACCAACAAATCACCACGTTTCAGCTGATTTAAGTCAGGTGTTTTCCCCTGTAAATCAAAAATTTCACGGGTAACATGGATCCCATTTTCAGCAGGTTTCGGTTTGGTTTGCGGATAACCCGTCACATCTGCGCGTAGATATAAGGGATTCTCTGCCGTTGAAGCAACGGTTAACCCTTTGAGTATACTTTCGTCGTTCAGGTTGTAGGCCTGTTGAGTCTTGTTACTCAAGGCTGCAACGGGCTGCTGAGACTGTAATACAGATGCCTGCCAATCAGCTTCTGGCTGCGCAATGGAATGGCGGGCCGCCATAAAGAGCGCATTACGCTCTTGTGTCGATAGATAACTCTGACTTTGCATTAAATCGCTTAACTGCATTTGCAAATCAGGTTGTTGCTCCGGCAATTGTTGATTTTCCAGTAACAGCGACAGAATTAACGCCCGATCACGCAGTTCTGTCCCATAATCGGCATACCAGTAATATCCATGACGATCATATTTATAGTTCAAGCCTTGTTGCAGCAGTGCATCAACCCGACGCTGATCGCCCATTTTCTGTAAAGCAATCGCTAATTGGATCAGCGGTAACCCTGAAACAGCATCAGCCCGACGTTGATACAATTGGCGTAACGCCCCCAGCGGTGCCTGTTTTTGCCCTGCCAGCACCAGCCCGGCATATGCCTGAATCGAGAAGCGTTCCGCACTCAAAGCTGATGAATAATACGGTTGCACAGCATTGCGATCTTGCAGATAACGAAGTAATCGTTGCTGGGCATTTTCCAGTGCAGCTGTCGGTATCGCAAAGCCTTGATCACGCGCACGCAATAAGAAATCAGTGACATACACTGTCAGCCAATATTCTTCCGGCCCTTTGTTATCCCACAACGAGAAACCACCATTACTGAGCTGCATCCCCAGCAAACGCTCAATACCCTTTTCGATTTTCTGGCGACGGACCTGATCGCTGTCTGATGTCACAATCCCCATCTGTTTTAACTGAGTGCTAGTAACATAGAGGGATGGGTAAAGCCCACTGGTGGTTTGCTCTAAGCAACCATACGGGTAAGCTTCTAGCTCACGAATATGAGTAGCAATATCCAGCATGGGTTTGGCACTAAGCGATAAATGCATGGTTAAACTTTCAGGATCAAGCAGTCGTGCATCATCGAGTGGTAAAGGCCACGGCTGATCTTTCGATAAAATATGGTTATAGCGATAACTCATCGCAGGGTAAGCAGGCCTGACACCAATAGACCATTGCTTATCGAAAGCAGCAGACATGTTGCCCAGCTTCACACCTTCAATATGCATATCTAACTTGCCGTTACCAAAACCAGAACGCGCTTTTACTGGAATCTGTAACGTCTTGCGCTCACCATCTTTCAGCGAAACGGTCGCATTGCTATCACCAGTCAGACGTATTTTATCTTTGGCGGAATAAGTCACTTTGAGCTGCTGTGGTTGACCTGAGTTATTGCTGAGATCTAACGCAAAAGTAGCAACATCACCGCCCGCTAAAAAGCGAGGCATAGCGAGTTCAGCAATTAATGGGGCAGCAACAGTGACTTTATTTTCTGCCGTACCGTATTCATCGTCACTCCACACCTGCGCCATTAAGCGAAGTTCACCATTAAAGTCAGGAATATTGAAACTGACGTCAGCATTCCCCTCTTCATCGACATTAATCACAGAGGATTGCTGCGCCACAATCAGCACTTTAGTTTGTGGTTTTTTACCCCCTTTGCTGGGGTCTTCATCGCCGCCATAACGCAGGCTGGCAAGTGGGGCTGAGTTTCCTTCAATGAGCTGACCGTAGATATCAAATTGATCGATACCATAATGGCGTTTACCAAAGAATCCGGTAAATGGATCGGGCGTCACGTAATCAGTGATATTTAAGACACCACTATCCACCGCCGACACAATGACATGCAGTTTTTCCGGCAACTTCCCATCTGATTTGCTGGCTTTCAAGTGTAATTTCAACGCCTGATTAGGTTGCGCTTTGGCCGGAGCCTGCAATTCCAGATTGATTTTACGATCATCACGTTGCAGTGGCAGATGGATCAACCCAACAGCCCGACGTGGCAGTTTACTGTTTTTCTCTTGCTGACTGGCCGGGCGGATCAGTAATGCGTTGACATACAGATCATGACGTTGCCATTTTTTATCGACCGGCATGGTAAATTCACCTTGCCCGTTTTCAGGCAATTCAATCGGTTGTTTCCATAGCAGACCATCTAATGATTCCACCAGCAGATAACCTTTACCTGCCGATGGTGATTCAATACGGACACGTGCCGTATCACCGGAGGAGTAGGCTTTACGGTCTAAGGTCATTTTCAGCTGATCAGGACGCACAACCCCATTCGGTGTACCGGATTCATCCCAGCGATAACCGGCCCAGAAACGTACCGCTGTCATCGCACCGGTCAGCGGATCTTCGACTTCGATGCGGTAACCACCCCATTCAACAGGATAGCTGACTTTGGTATCCTCTCCAGCTTGAGTGGTTATATGATCTTCTGACATACGGATGTCTTTTTTGTTGGATGAGTAATCCCAGCTACCGTCCCCGTAGTACCAGTAATAATCTTCGCGTTCGCGTATAAACCGAACCACCAGATCCTTACTTTCTAACTTCTTACCCTGCGGATTAACCATCGCAATGTTAAAGTCAGCAATACTGTCAGCATCTAACGTGATATCAGATTTATCTGCACCGTAATCATCAATCTGCGCTGATTTCACAAAGAGCGGATGAACTGCAGGCAGTTGTTCCGCTGGCCACACAGCCTGCACACTACGACGGGTAACCGGACGCCCACCCGATTCTTGTAAGCTAGCCAGCAGCACCAGGTTTAATGGTGAATGTGATTCGCTCCATTGCGTTTCATAGGTAACATGCCCTTCCCCTTTATCGTCGAGTTTGGCATCTTCCAAGGTAATATTCTGCTCAAAACGTTTGTCATCAGAATTACCAAACAAATAACCGGGTAGTGATTCAACTGCATTCCGTGCAACTTGAACGATCAAATTGCCATTTAAGGTATTTCCAGCCGCCGGGCTGCCATATAAATAATGGCCTTCGATCGCAAAATCAGCCGAATCTCGGGTAGTTAATGGTTCAGCAGATTGTTTAATATTCAACGCCATACGTTCCGGTAGAAAATCTTCTACACGGAAATCGTAACTTTTCTCTTCACCACTACCCAGCGTTGCTTTTAAATGCCACCAACCTGTAGCCGCGTTATCACCAATTACATATTCATGCTGATACAGCCCATCTTTACCATTCCAAACAAAGGATTGAACAGACTCACCGTCGGCGCTGATAATTTCTGCTTTAACAGGTTGTTCTTTTACCCGATGGCCGTCTTGATCACGCAATAACGCATTGATCGGCACAGTTTCCCCCGGCCGGTACAAATCACGCGGGGCGAAGAAAAAGAGCTTGGCACCATGTTGATAATCACCATCAATTTTGAATTCAGATAAATCCAGCGATGGTGAATTTAAAGCAATAATGCTGACTTGTTCATCTTTTTGCGCCAGTAATAAACGCCCTTTGTTGTTCCATGTAATACGGCCATAACCGTCAGCATCGGTTGTTACTGTCTGAAGTTGTTGCCCATCTTCACTGAGCAACTGGACGGATACGCCGGCTAAACCTTTGCCATCGACCAGGCTCTGGGTAAATAAGGCTAAATCAGAGGAATAGCGGTGCATTGATAGGCCAATATCACTGCGGGTAAATAAAGTTGCTGGCAGGTAATACTCGTAATTACCCGATTGATGCATGACAGCGACATAGACACCCGGTTTCTTCAGTGCTGCAACGCCATCCAACGGCAGCAATATCGTCTGGCGGGTGTTTTTCTCTGTTTTCAAATCAAACCGCGTGCCATATACCAAATCAGCCATTGGCATCAGCTCGCGGGTATTCCAGTTCAGTGATGAATTAGTTCCCCAGCGATTTGCAAAACTCGCCACTTTGTCATCTTTAACCCGGAAGAAATCGACATCAACTTGGTCCACATTCAATGCCACAACCGGCAAGCCTGCTGATAATGTCGCGGGCAACAGTGAACCTTTGCTGGCAAAACCCACGGAGGGTTGCAGATCTCGTGTCGTAATACGGAACTGCTCTTCTGCTTTTAAACGCACGTGAGTCACTGCTTCAAGCTTATCGGTGACAGTAATGACCAATTTCCGTTTAGGTTCGATATGACGTAACCGTAATTCCATCAAATTAGCGGTTTGTTCCCAAGCGCCATCAACTACGCCTTTATCTTCATCCGTAATGGTGACTAACGAAGAAAAATCCTGGTCAGGATCGAGAGGAACAGAGAAGGTCAGCGAAATAGCACTGGCACCATCCAATGTAATTTCGGATGCATCAACCACACTCAGCGCTCGATTTGAATAACGAGAGGCCAATACGGCTAATTGTTTTTTATCAATAACGGGTTTAGATGTCGTTTTAGTTATGACATCATTTTTTTTAGTTAATACTGTCTCGGTTTCCTGAGCAGCAGAAACTGTTTTAACCGCAGCAACCTGATTTTTTTCAGCAGGCTGAGATGATGATTCTGGTTTGTCGCAAGCAGACAAACAGAGCAGGCCGAGCGCAGCCAGCCAGAGGGGGCGTCCTTTCATGGAAAAGCCTCAGTTTTAATTGTTAGTTTTATTATCCCGTTGGGTACAACACAAACCACGGAAGGGTTGCATTATCATTTTTTCGTATCAAAAGAGACACGAACGAAGCAAAGTATAGCAGCCGGTTAAATTTAAGACGATTGGAAGATCAGTCAGGACAACAGAGTGTATTGCAGTTCAAACTTTGTATTACAGAATTGTATTTTGGGTAAGAAAAAGAGTTTCTACAGAAAAACAAAGGGCGCTTTACGCGCCCTTGATATCTATTAACCTAATGCATCAACATCGTCAATTTTGGTATGACGAACGTCTTTACCTTTAACGCAGTAGATAATGTAATCACTGATATGCTGGCAACGATCGCCAATCCGTTCGATGGAACGGGCGCACCAGAGCACGTCCAGCACCTGTGGTATGGTACGCGGGTCTTCCATCATATACGTCATCAATTCACGAATGATGGATTCATACTGACGGTCGATCTTGTCATCTTCATGATACAAACGCACAGCCGCTTCTACGTCCATGCGGGCAAATGCATCTAACGCATCATGCAGCATTTTGATCGCTAAACGACCCATGCTATCCAGCGAAACTAACGGCGGCTGAGTACGACCAGCGTTATTCAGCACCATCCGCGCCAGTTTGTCGGCACTATCACCCATCCGTTCCAAGTCTGTAACCGTCTTGGAGATCATCAGGATCAAGCGCAAATCGATCGCCGCTGGTTGGCGTTTGGCGATGATACGGGTGCACTCTTCGTCAATCGCAACTTCCATCGCGTTTACTTTCAGATCAGTCTCAACGATATTACGCGCCAGTTCCACATCCTGAGAATGAATAGCCTCCAGTGCATCGCTGAGTTGTTGCTCAACCATGCCGCCCATGGCTAACACGCTGCTGCGGATTGTTTCCAGTTCGTTATTAAACTGACCGGAGATATGTTTATTTACTTCCACGTTAACCTCCCGGGCTTATTAACCGTAGCGACCAGTGATGTAGTCTTCGGTTTTCTTCATCTTCGGTTTGGTGAAGATGGTGTTGGTATCAGAATATTCGATCAGTTCACCCATATACATGAACGCTGTTTGGTCAGAAACACGCGCAGCCTGCTGCATATTATGAGTTACGATCACGACGGTGTATTTGTTCTTCAGTTCGTTAATCAATTCTTCAATCGTTAACGTCGAAATCGGGTCAAGTGCGGATGTTGGTTCGTCCAGCAGCAGCACTTCCGGCTCAATTGCGATAGCGCGTGCAATGACCAGACGTTGTTGCTGACCACCCGATAAGCCAAAGGCATTTTCGTTCAGACGATCTTTGACCTCCTCCCACAATGCCGCGCCACGCAGACTGCGCTCAACGGCTTCATCCAACTGACGACGGTCATTGATGCCTTGCAGACGCAGACCATATACCACGTTTTCATAGATGGATTTTGGGAACGGATTTGGACGCTGGAACACCATACCGACACGACGGCGTAATGCAGCGACATCAACCCGTTTGTCATAAATGTTCTGGCCGTGCAGCAGGATCTCGCCTTCAATCCGGCAGATTTCCACCAGATCGTTCATGCGGTTAATGCAACGCAATAAGGTTGATTTACCACAGCCGGACGGGCCGATAAATGCCGTCACCTGACCTTTTGGGATCTTCATGCTGACATCAAACAATGCTTGTTTGTTGCCGTAAAACAGATCCAGCCCTTTAACTTCCAGTGCGGTTTGTTCCGCTGGCAGATTGACTAAATCAACCGCTTCGCTGGTGCTGATAGTAGGTGTTACGTTAATCATACTTTTTTCTACTCCGGAAAAAGCCTTTGTTCCAGGGCGGTAAATTAGTTATCCAGCGCGCGATATTTTTCACGCAGATGGTTACGAATACTGATAGCCGTCAGGTTCAGACCGACAATAACGGTGACCAGCAGGAATGAGGTGGCATACACCAGCGGGCGTGCCGCTTCCACATTCGGGCTTTGGAAACCAACGTCAAAAATATGGAAACCCAGATGCATGAATTTACGTTCCACATGCAAATACGGGAAATTGCCATCAACCGGTAAGGTCGGCGCCAGTTTTACCGCACCCACTAACATCAACGGTGCTACTTCACCCGCTGCACGCGCAATAGCCAGAATCAAACCGGTCATGATCGCAGGGCTCGCCATTGGCAATATAATGCGCCACAAGGTTTCTGCTTTCGTTGCACCTAATGCCAGTGAACCATGACGTACCGCACTTGGAATACGAGACAGACCTTCTTCTGTGGACACAATCACAACTGGCAGCGTTAAGATCGCCAGCGTTAATGCTGACCACAACACGCCCGGAGAACCAAACACCGGATTTGGCAGAGATTCAGGATAGAAAATCTTATCCAGTGCACCACCGACCATGTAAACAAAGAAGCCTAGGCCAAATACCCCGTAAACAATCGATGGCACACCGGCCAGGTTAATTACGGCAATACGAATGAGTTTCGTCATCATATTTTTACCTGCGTATTCATGCAGATAAACAGCAGCAACAACACCCAGTGGTGTAACAATCACGGTCATCAGCATTACCATGAAAACTGTACCGAAGATCGCCGGGAATACCCCGCCTTCTGTATTCGCTTCCCGCGGTTCATCACTCACAAACTTACCAATCTGGTGGAACCAGTGACCGATCTTCTGGAGCAGGCTCATTTGGTTGGGCCAGTTCACATCCAATACTTGTGTAAGTGGAATACTGACTTCCACGCCACGCATATCTTTCATCACCAGCGTGTCATGACTGGCTTGTGCTCGGAGTTCAAACAGATGTTTTTCTAACACTTGATACTGTTTATTTAACTCAGCACGCTGATCAGCAAACTCTTTTTTAGTGATATCGGTCCATTCATTATTCAGCTGCAACTTGCGTTCTTTCATACGCAATTTTTCCAGCTGGTAGTTGATAGCTCCAATGTCACCTTTTTGTAGCGCATCAGCATCACTATTAATGCTACGAACTCGCTTTAAATGCTCAGGCAAGATCTGGTGTACGTTATCCGCCAGCGGCTTACCATCGACCACCAGACGCTGAACGTAACCGTAAAAATTACCGTTCGTAGCGCGTTCCAGCACAGCCAGTTCGCTCGGTTCAGCGCGCTGCTGAATATCAGTTTCCAGCATCCAGCGGAAATCCAGCGGGACGAATTCACGGTTACCGGTTTTGACCAGATAACGAGTGAGCACTTCGCCAACATTGGCAGGCAATTTAACACCCATCGCCTGAATACGCGCACTGGGTACCAACTCATGATCATACAGCTCGCCGATCACGACTTCGGGTTTGCCTTTTTCGGTGACATGCCATTCATAGATGGTGTGCGGCCAGAAATAAACCAACCCACGCCAGCCAATCAGCATCAACAGACCAATAACGGCAACCAGACTGAGACTCACCGCACCACCTGTCATCCAGATCCAGGGAGAGCCTGATTTAAACCACTTCTTCATGCTGCTTTATCCTTTGATCCGATTACATGGAGCTGTATTTTTCACGCAGACGTTGGCGAATAAACTCGGCAATGCTGTTGAAAATAAAGGTGAACACGAACAGTACAAATGCAGCCAGGAACAACACACGATAGTGTGAACTGCCTACTTCTGACTCAGGCATTTCTACCGCGATGTTGGCAGCTAAGGTACGCAACCCTTCAAAGATACTCATGTTCATGATCGGTGTATTACCGGTAGCCATCAGTACAATCATGGTTTCGCCGACGGCACGGCCTAAGCCCATCATCACCGCAGAGAAAATACCCGGGCTCGCGGTCAGAATGACGACACGGCTCAATGTCTGCCAAGGTGTTGCACCTAACGCCAGTGAACCTTGAGTCAGATGTTTTGGCACCGAGAACACCGCATCTTCAGCAATCGAGAAGATAGTTGGGATCACCGCAAAACCCATCGCAATACCGACTACCAGCGAGTTACGTTGGTCAAAACGAATACCGATATCATTGGTAATAAAGCCGCGTACATTACCGTGGAACAAATGTGTTTCCAGGAAGGGGCTTATTTCAATACAGCCCCAGCCAATCAGCACAATCACTGGCACCAGCACTAGCGCGTGCCAGCCTTCCGGCAATACAGATTTGATCTTACGTGGTAATGCATTCCAGCCCATACCTGTCAGCAACACACCCAGCGGCAATGACACCAGCATGAGCACAATACCGGGCAGGTTTTCTTCAATCGCCGGAGCCAGCCACAGACCCGCCATAAAACCGAGGATAACGGTTGGCAATGCGGCCATGATTTCAACGGTAGGCTTCACGAAATTACGCATTCCCGCCGACATGAAATAGCCCGCATAAATGGCACCCGACAAAGCAATCGGCACAGCAAACAGCATGGCATAAAACGCCGCTTTCAATGTACCGAAGGCTAACGGCACCAGACTCAGTTTGGGTTCAAAGTCATCAGAAGCGGATGTCGATTGCCATACGAACTGCGGTTCTGGATAACCTTCGTACCATACCTGCGTCCACAAGGAACTCCAGCTTACTTCCGGGTGTTCATTGTTAACGTGAAACAGCTGGAATTTATCATTCTGCTGTAACAGCAACGCCGAGTTACGTGGTGACAGTGCTATCGCATCTAACGCAGTAGTACCTAAATTTTCAGCATACAAACGAGCATGGCTGGTGGTGTAAAACAGTTCAATATGGTTCTCACCAGACAAGGTCGCAAAACCTTTACGGTTGTGTTCCGGCGCCAATGCACGAACGGATTTGTCCGCTTGAAATTCACGAATTTGAGTAAATCTACGTTCGCCATCTTTCAGCACTTCAAACCATTGCGAGATCACACCGTTATCATTAGCAACCAGTAGCGAAGATGCGCCACTCAGCAATGAAATGTTGGTGACATTCGCTTGCTGCGCATTAACTTGTAATGACGCTCTTAACGTAATGCTTTCTGGTGTCACGATATTGTAGATAGACAATAAATTGCCCACGCGAACCAATAAAACATTTAAATTCGGTGTTAAGATCAGCTGATCAATTTTGCCGGTGATTTCAGGCAAACGATAATGCTGGCTCTGCCATTCCACTTCACCAGACAGGAAGTTTTCTTCACCGCTTTGTACCAATAATTGCGCACCGCCTTCAGTCGCAAACGCGAAGACCCGTTTGTCTGACTTAGCTTCATAAGCTAACTGAGTGATCGCATGCCCTTCTGGATCAAGTTCAATAGGGCTAGTACCGAGCGGATATTTGATTTCCGCTTCCGTAAGGCGAGTTTTACCTTCAGGATAGGTAGTCACAAAATCAGGCTGTAACACCTGCGCTTTACCATTGGCAAAACCATAAACCACCATCGGTTTACCGAGCGCAGTATTGGCGACTGCTGTCACCGTATCTGCCGGTGAGTTATGCAGTAACACGCTGCCGACCGGATGGCCCGAACCTTTATTCAGAGAAAAGAAATCGATATCACCTTGTTGGCTGAAACGATAACCCACCTGATTTTGCTCATCGGTTCCCAAGATGGCAGTAGTACCTTTTACTGGCACCTGCAACGAAGCAGCTGGTTCCAGTGAAGCACCGACAAAAATAGGTTTAACCACATAGAGCAGATAGAAAAAAATCAGCAGCAACGCAACTAATACCAAGATACCCCCGGTAGTTACGCCGACACTGGCAAGACGATCGGTGACACGCCGCTTTCGGCTGCCGGACATCGTCAGATTGATGGATTCTGTTGACATGAAGACCTCAACTCCACTTTAGAGTAACGCCATTCTAGGGAAGTCAGATGACAGTTTTGTTACAACGCTGTCATTTGTTGTTATTTCAGCATTTAGTTTAGCTTTGCAATGGTTATTTAGCGTTCTATTTACAGCGATTGACACCAGATTGTCATATAGTTGACATATAATATGACTGCAATGTTTTGTTATCTAAGCATGTGCAGCAAGAAAAAAGAGCGATGAGGATTGGCATGAATAGTGACAAATTATGGCTTGAAAAAGAGCTGAGCTGGCTTTCATTTAATAGCCGCGTATTGCAGGAAGCAATGGATAAGTCGGTACCGCTGATTGAGCGGGTTCGATTTCTCGGTATTTTCTCCAATAACCAGGATGAATTTTTTAAAGTCCGAGTCGCCGATGTAAAACGGCGCGTACTGATCCATAAAGAGCATGGTGGTGACCCGAAAGCCGAAGACTTGCTGCATGTGATCCAAGATCGTGTTATGGAACTGGGGCAAATCTTCGATAGCACCTACCATGAACTGATGATGGCGTTAGCAAGACATAATATCTTCCTGATCAATGAAGAACAAACCAGCCCCGAACAACAAATTTGGTTACGCAACTTCTTCAAAGAAAAAGTATTACGCCATATCAGCCCTATTCTACTGACCAGCGATAGTGACCCTGTTAGTTTTCTGAAAGACCAATACACCTACCTCGCGGTCAAGATGAAAAAAGAAGGTAAACACGGGCAATATGCGCTGATTGAAGTACCCACCGATCACGTTCCTCGTTTTGTGCCGGTACCAAGCGACGGTAATCGTGGGAAAAAAGTCTTAATCATTCTGGATAACGTCATTCGTTTTTGTCTGGATGATATCTTCCGGGGCTTCTTTGACTATGACAACATCGCGGCTTATTCCGTCAAGATGACCCGTGATGCAGAATTTGACCTATCGTCACAAATGGATTTAACCCTGCTGGAAAAAACCAGTGAAGGGTTAAAACAGCGCCTCAAAGCGCTGCCAGTGCGTTTCTCTTATGATCGTGAAATGCCACAGGCCATGGTGCAGTTCCTGACCAGCAAATTAGAGATGAGCCATTACGACTCAATCATGCCAGGTGGTCGTTACCATAATTTCAAAGATTTCATTGGTTTCCCAAATGTTGGCCGAACCTATCTGGAAAATTACAAACTACCGGCTCTCGATTGCCAGGATTTTGAACGGCATCAGACGGTGTTCCAGGCGATCACAGAACAAGACATTCTGCTGCACTACCCGTATCACAAATTCAAATACATGACCGAGATCTTACGGCAGGCCTCTTTCGACCCGGCCGTTGTCTCGATCAAAATGAATATCTACCGTGTTGCCAGTCAATCGCGTGTTATCGACTCGCTGATTGATGCCGCCAACAACGGTAAACGCGTGACAGTTGTGGTTGAGTTGCAGGCGCGCTTTGATGAAGCCGCCAACATTAAATGGGCAAACCGCCTGAAAGATGCCGGTGTCAAAGTATTGTTTGGTCTTGATAGCCTGAAAGTGCACTCCAAGTTGTGTCTGATCACCCGTCGCGAAGGCGATGAGCAAGTGCGTTATGCCCATATCGGCACCGGTAACTTCAACGAAAAAACAGCGAAGATCTATACCGACTTCTCACTGTTTACCCGTCATCCGGAAATTGCGGCTGAAGTCGATAACGTATTTGAATTTATCGAGCACCCTTATCGTCGGATCAAATTCAATCATCTGCTGGTATCGCCTATCAATTCACGGCGTTATATCTACCGTTTGATCGATAATGAATTAACCAACGCCCGAGCTGGTTTACCGGCTGAAATCACCATTAAAATCAATAATCTGGTTGATACCGGCATGGTGCAACGCTTGTATGCCGCCAGTCAGGCGGGCGTGAAAATCCGAATGATCATCCGTGGTATGTGTTCACTGGTACCGGGCATTCCGGGCATCAGCGATAACATTTCTGTTATCAGTATTGTTGACCGCTATCTGGAGCATCCTCGCGTCATGGTGTTCCACAATAATGGCAATCCGAAACTGTTCATTTCATCCGCCGATTGGATGACACGCAATCTGGATCATCGCGTGGAAGTGGGTACGCCAGTTTATGATGAACGTTTAAAACAGCGCATTATAGATATGCTGGAAATACAGTTTAATGACACCACGAAAGCACGTGTGATTGATGCGGATCAACGGAACAGCTATGTTCCGCGCGGAAATCGTCGTAAAATTCGTTCACAAATCTGTATTTACGAATACCTGCAACGACTGGAGTTACCAACAGATGCCGAATAACATGCTTGCTGCGATCGATCTGGGTTCCAATAGTTTTCATATGATGGTTGCCCGAGTGGTTGATGGTCGCTTACAAGTTGTCGATCGGTTAAAAGAACGGGTTCGTCTGGCTGAAGGCATGGACGAATTCAAAAATCTGTCGGAAGAAGCCATGCAGCGCGGGCTCAATTGTCTGGCGCTGTTTGCTGAGCGTATGCAAAGCATCCATCCGGATGCTATTCGTATCACCGGCACCTATACCCTGCGCGTGGCGCATAACGCACAGCACTTCATTGAGCGCGCCAAATTATTGCTCGGTCATCCCATCGAAATCATTTCCGGTTTGGAAGAAGCTCGTCTGATTTATCAGGGGGTTTCGCATACACAACATACGCAAGGCCGTATGCTGGTGATTGATATTGGTGGTGGTAGTACCGAACTGATCATCGGTGAAAAATATCTGCCGATGGCACTGACCAGCCGCAAAATGGGCTGTGTTACTTTTACCAAGCAATTTTTCAGTAATGGGAAATTGTCAGAAAAAAACTTCAATGCCGCTATCTTTGAAGCAATGCACCAGCTGGAACCGATCCTGACTCAATTTACCACGTTGGGCTGGCGCCAATGTTTAGGCAGCTCCGGTACCATCAAAACGGTGAAAGAGTTGCTACTGGCAGCCGGCGGCGATGGCCAAATCACACTGGCCGGGCTGGAACATCTGAAACAACAGATGGTTCAGCAAAAATATATCGCAGAACTGAGTTTGCCTGAGCTGACTGACGATCGACGCCCAGTGATTGCAGCCGGCGTATCGATTTTGATCGCCTTGTTCCAAGGGTTGGGAATTGAACACATGGATTATTCTGACGGTGCATTACGTGAAGGGATCTTGTATGAATTTGCTTCGCGCCAAGAACAGCATGACACCCGTGAACAGACAGCTAAAGGGCTGGCGGATATGTATCACATTGATATTCCGCAAGCTCATCGGGTTAAAAAAACAACCTTAGCGCTGTTCGATGCCGTCTGCGTTGACTGGCAGCTCTCATACGAACAAATGCGCCCACTGATCAGCTGGGCGGCTGCACTGCATGAAGTCGGGCTGGTGATCAACTTTTCTGCCATCCAGCGTCATTCTTCTTACATTCTACAAAACTCTGATCTACCAGGTTTTAACCAAGAAGAGCAACAAGCACTGGCCTCGCTGGTGCGTTTCCATCGTAAAGCCATCAAGGCTTATGAGTTCAGCCCAATCCCTAACTATGATGATCAGGCTATCTGGCGTTGTATTCGTATATTACGTATCGCCGTGGCGTTAAATCATCGCCGGATGGATGAACTTCTGCCACATATTGGTATTCGTGTCATTGGCGATACCATGACACTGATCCTTCCTAATCGCTGGTGTGAAAACAATAAACTACTGATGCAGAATCTGGAACGTGAGCAAAAATACATGAAAGCCATGCTCTGGGAACTGGTGTTAGAAGTAGTGAATTAATCTCAGGCAAATGTATGGGAAGTACACTACCTGTTCGCTTGCTGCAGTGATAAATGCTTAACCGCCAGAAAAACAAGACAAAATCCGGCTACTGTTATTGGTTCTGAAGAATAACGGATCATTACAGTGCCGGTGAGCGTCGCACGGTTTCTTACTATTGTTCGAATTGCTGTTTATCTTTTTCCCGTTGTTTTTCCGCTTTTTTCTCAGCCCGACGGCGGCGAAAAAAATCACTTAGCTGTTGGCTGCATGTGTCTGCCGCTATTCCGCCAGTAATGCCGACCCTATGGTTATGTCGGGGATCGCTCAAAATATCAAAAACCGAGCCAGCAGCACCGGTTTTCAGATCGCTGGCACCATACACGACTCGCGCGATACGGCTGTGGATCATCGCACCGGCGCACATCACGCAAGGCTCTAACGTGACATATAACGTAGCGCCAAGCAGCCGATAATTCCCGATCAATTCGCCAGCCTGCCGGATCGCCATGATTTCCGCATGTGCACAAGGATCATGCCGACTGATGGATAAATTCCAGCCCTCGCCTATCACCTTATTATCTAACACCAACACAGCGCCAACAGGCACTTCCCCTGCCTGTTCCGCACGCTCAGCCAGTTGCATTGCGTAGTGCATCCAGTAAATATCTTGTTCTGCTTGTGACATGAAACACCCTCTATGAGGCGCTTATTATGCCGGAGTGAGGAGATATCGAGAAGGCGAGATAATCATTAGAAAATACAAATAAAAAAGCGGAGCTATGAAAGCTCCGCTGATGTTTAAGCAATATTATTTGCTTAACACTTCCAGTTGCTTGGCAACAATCTTCGCAGGCAGAGGGATGTAACCATCTTTCTCTACAATGTTCTGACCAGTTTTAGACAGAACCATTTTCAGGAACTCTTTCTGCATTGGATCCAGTGGCTTGTTTGGTGCCTTGTTTACGTAGATAAACAAGTAACGAGACAGTGGATATGCGCCTGAAATTGCATTTTCTTCAGTTGCTTCGATGAAGGTTTTACCACCATCTTTAGACAACGGAACAGCTTTCACACCTGAAGTTTTGTAACCAATGCCTGAGTAACCCAGAGCATTCAGTGACGCAGCTACAGACTGAACTACAGAAGCAGAACCTGGCTGTTCGTTAACGGTATTTTTGAAGTCACCTTTACACAGCGCGTGTTCTTTGAAGTAACCGTAAGTACCAGATACTGAGTTACGACCAAACAATTGAATATCTTTGCTTGCCCATTCTCCGGTCAGCCCCAGATCACTCCACTTAGTGGTAGTCTGAGTGCCACCACATTTCATGGTGCTGGAGAAAATTTCATCCAACTGCAGCATAGTTAACCCTTTGATTGGATTATCTTTATGTGCGAAGACCGCTAAGGCATCGATCGCTACTGGCACAGCAGTAGGTTTATAACCGTAATGTTTTTCGAAAGCTTCAATTTCGCCTTCTTTCATTGTACGGCTCATTGGGCCAAACTGAGAAGTACCTTCAGTCAGTGCTGGTGGTGCAGTTGCAGAACCTGCCGCCTGAATTTGAATATTCACGTTTGGATAAACACGTTTGTACTCTTCAGCCCACAGGGTCATCATGTTAGCCAGTGTATCTGAACCAACAGAAGACAGGTTACCTGAGATACCACTTACTTTCTGATATTCAGGAATTGCTGCATCTACACCGACAGCCCATACGTGGCTTGACAGGAAGCTTGCAGCTGCAAAACCAACCACACTAACTACTTTGTTCAGTTTCATCCACTTTCTCCAGTTGAGAATGTTCTCTAAGTTGACGCAGATAAGTATCTACTGCCAATGTGACGACTTTAATAAAGATAGATGACAGTTATGTGACAGTGAAAATAACTGTTAACTTTTAACAACCAGACTTTCCGGGATCAAAAAGCTGAAGCAACTGCCTTTGCCAAGCGCACTTTCAATATTCAGTGAACTGTCATGATGGCTTAGTGCATGCTTAACAATTGCCAGCCCCAAGCCTGAACCACCGGTCTGCCGGGAACGTGCTCTATCCACCCGATAAAAACGATCCGTTAGTCGCCCCAAATGCTCCAAGGCAATACCATCGCCTTCATCTGTCACCGAGAAATGCGCTTTGGTGCCGCTACGACGCCATTCCACGGTGATTTTGCGGCCTGCAGGGGTATATTTGATCGCGTTATTAACCAGATTCGTCATCGCACTACGCAATTGATCTTCATCACCATGCACTCTGAGTTGCTCATCAATTTTAAAGTGAAGGTCATGCCGCATGGCACCACTCAGCGCCTTAGCCTCATGCTGCAGCATCAATAACATTCTTGGCACATCAACAATGCGGGAACGATCAATATCCGTGGCGACTTCAATGCGCGATAAGGTTAAGAGCTGATCCACCAGATTATCCATGCGCAGAGTTTGCTCGAGCATCACCTGCTGCATTTTTTTCCAGCGTGCCGGCGGTGGCAGATCTTCCTCCAGCATTTCCAGATAACCTTTCAAGACTGTCAGTGGCGTACGCAGTTCGTGCGAGACATTGGCAACAAAGTTTTTGCGCATGTTCTCGACACTTCTTATCCGCGTAATATCACGTACCACCAACATGAATTGATCGTCGGCATAAGGCATTACACGTACTTCCAGCACTTTGTCGTCATTGATTGGCGATGGCATTTCCAGCGGTTCGCTGAACTCTTTTTGCTGTAAAAAGCCAACAAAAGCAGGATAACGAATTAAATTACTGATGTTTTGCCCGGCATCTTCCGGCCAACGAAAGCCCAGACATTGCCCGGCTAGCCGATTACACCAAATGATAGAACCATCGTTACGACACACGACGGCCGCATCAGGAAGTGCTTCTGCACCCTCACGGAAACGCCGGATCACACTGGCCAGTTCACGGCGCCGCATACGGTGGCGTTGCTGCAACCGGTAGATACCATTAAAGATCAGTTCCCACGTCCCCGGCCCTTGTGGTGGAATCAAACTACGGTCATTCCACAACCAATCTTGCAGCCGTTTCTGATAACGATAAAACCAGAAAATATGGTAGATCAAGGCAGCGATAAGACCTAATCGCCAGTCACCCAGTAATGCACCAGCCAATAAAAGTGGGGTATATAAAACGACAATTTTTTTAGCCAGAGATATCCAGTAATTGGGTTGTTGCATAAAGTCCCTTAAATGCGGGAAGAAAAACGATAACCTGCACCACGCACAGTCTGAATTAACACTTCATGCCCGGTCGTCGCCATAACTTTTCGCAGACGACGAATATGCACATCAACCGTGCGATCTTCGACGTACACATTAGTGCCCCAGACGTTATTCAGTAACTGTTCGCGGCTATAAACCCGTTCGGGATGTGTCATAAAGAAATGTAACAAACGGAATTCGGTCGGCCCCATATCCAGTGGCAGATCGTTGGCGGTTACACGGTGAGATACCGGGTCGAGGCGTAATCCTTGCACATCGATCACGTCTTCTGTCGCGGTTGGAACAGAGCGGCGCATGACGGCTTTGATACGCGCAGTCAGCTCTTTTGGGGAGAAAGGCTTAGTAATGTAGTCATCCGCCCCCACTTCCAGCCCGCGAACTTTATCTTCTTCTTCGCCACGCGCAGTTAGCATGACAATCGGAATATTCCGGGTCAGTTCTTCCTGTTTCATCAGTTTGATAAACTGAATGCCACTGCCACCAGGGATCATCCAGTCGAGTAAGATCAGCTCTGGATATGGCTCTTTTACCAACGCCACAGCCTCAGAAAAATCGGCGGCTTCCACAGCCTCGAACCCGCGTTGTTCCAGCATGAAACACAACATCTCGCGGATGGGTGCTTCATCCTCAACAACCAAAACACGCTTTGACATGATAAAAACCCTTTTATGACAAGTCTGATGCCATTATCAGAAGGTTTTATGACAGTTTTATGATAGGCGTTATTCCTGTCATATCAAGGCAATACTATTCTGCTTTCTCCTCCCCCCATACTTTGTACTTTAATTTGTACACCAATACGCTCCACCAGCGTTTGCACATGTGAAATCACACCGACTTGTCGGCCTGCCGCTTGTAAGGCATCCAGACTGGCAATAGCTGTATCCAGACTCTCTGGGTCAAGAGTGCCAAAGCCTTCATCAATAAACAGTGATTCGATTCGGGTATCGTGCGATGACAAAGATGACAACCCTAACGCCAGTGCTAATGACACAAGGAAACTTTCACCACCAGATAATGACTCTACAGCGCGAATATCATCCCCCATGTCCCGGTCAATGACTTGCAGCGCCAGATCGGTGCCCGGCACGCGCTGCAGCTGATAACGCGGCGCTAATTCAGCTAAATGTAAGTTCGCCAGCCCTAACAACTGTTCCAGCGTCAGGCTTTGCGCAAAGGTGCGGAATTTTGCGCCACTGGCCGAACCGATCAGATCGCTCAACTGCTGCCAGCGATCACTGATTTGTAACTGCGCTTGATAGGCTTGTTGCAATTCAGCTTGTGTTACTGCGGCCTCTTCTGCCTGTAACTGCAGTCGTTTAATATCAAATAACAGCTGATCTAAGTCTTGCAGATGCAGCGTCATCTCTTGCTGACGGGCCACGAGTTGATTGAGATCTAACATCGCCCACTCGGGCTGGGCTTGTTGTAACGCCTCACAACGTTTGAGCTGGAGCTCGATCTGTTGCTCACGTTCCTGTAACCGCGTTTTGGCTTGCGTGAGCAACTCATCTAAATGTGCCAGTTGTTCCCGCTGCAAACGCACATGCTCTATCGGCACAATTAACAGCTGGCGGATCTCATATTCCGTTAAATTCAATTTTTTCTGCTGCTGCATGGTGCTGAGCAATAACGTGCGCTGCTGAGCCTGCAGTTGTTCCAGATGGTGTTGCTGGCTGGCCACTTGCGATTGCAAAGCGATCCGCTGTTCCTGCCACTGTTGCAGTTGCTGTTGTTGCTGCTCTGCCAATTGCCGGTTTTGTTGCAAACGCTGAAGCCACTGTTGTTCTAACGGCTCGGCGGCTTGCCCATTCAGACATTGCTGACGCAGTGAAAGTGTTTGTTGGTAATCGGCCTGAATACGTTGCAGCTCTTGCTGACGCAGTTGCAGTTGTTCCTGCAAGGTTTGCAAACGGCTGTTTTGCACGGATAAGGCGGAATGTAATTGCTGATATTGTTGTTCATTCAGCGTCCAGCGTTGCTCAACTTGTTGATATTCGTGACAGCACTTTAGCCAGCCTTGTAACCAGAGCTCGCCCTGTTGTAAGTTCAGATGCGAGTGCCAATCCAACGGGGCCAGCTGTTCTTCCAGCGACAATTCACTCTGTTGTATACGTAAAAGCAATGCGGATTGTTGTTGCTGTAACTGCTCAAACGCACTCTGTTGCATGCCACTCTGACGGCGTAATTCCATCAACTCACGCTCGTGCAATTGCGCCTGCTGGCTGAGTTTCTCCTGCTGAACCAGTAACTGTTGCTGACGCTCAAATTGCGCGCGGGCTAATTCATATTGCTGATGCAACTCACCGGCTTGCACGCCTTGCTGATGCTGTAATTGCGCCAGCAAAACCGCCAATGGCAGCCACTGACTATCCTCTTCCGGCCAGGCCGGGAGTAACGAGGTATGGGCCAGGCGCAGTGCTTGCCACTGCAAGGCTTGTGTCTGTAAAGACTCATCTAGTTGGATAAGCTGACGTTCCAGCTCTTTTCCAGCTCGTTGTGTTTGTAATTCCGCTTCCTGTAATTGCGCAGCTTCCGCCTGCCCTTTTTCTAATTGCTGTTGCAGGAAAAGTTGCTGACGTTCCAGCTGTTGCAACAGACTATCAGTGACCATCTCATGTTGGTAAGGATGATGGCTGGAACCACAAAGCGGGCACGGTTCGTTATCCACCAGATAACCACGGTAATCCTGCAATTGGCTGCGTAACAACGCTTGTTTCAGCGTGTGATGCACCTCTTTCAATTGCGCACGCAAATCGTCTAATTCCGGTTGAATAGCGTGCTGACGTAGGGCGATTTGCTGCAATGCTTGTTGTGCTAATTGCAAACGCTGAACTAATTCGGCGCGTTGTCGTTGGCTTAAGATTGCCTGTTCGGCCAACCCTTTCAGATGATGACAGCGCTCCGCCAGACTCTGCGCTTCCTGCCAACGGCTATGTAACTGCTGTAACGACTGCCACTCCTGCGGCGTGCCTTCTTGTTGTAAACGCAGATTGATAGCTTGCAGCGCTTCTTGTTGATGCTGGAAATGGCCCTGCACAATGATTTGTGCCTGCTCTAACTCACGCAACTGCCGCTGATAGACAGCAATCTGTTGGTTCTGTTGTTGCCAGCGCTGCTGTTCACCCAGAAAATCTTGCATCGCTTTTAACAGCGGTTGCTGCTGCTGCGCCTGTCGCTGCCAATGACTGTTTTCTGCTAACCAGATTTGCAACTCTGATCGTTGCTGCTGGAGTTGCTGCAAGGTGCATTGCTGTTGCTCGCGCACTTGCTGTTGCTCTGCCGTGTCAGCCTGCAATGCCAACAATTGCTGGGCCGCTTGTTCGACTTGTTGTTGTCGTTCAGATAACGAGTTATCTAACTCACGCGCCTGCCGGATCTCGCGCTGCACCATCGCATAGTCAGCTTCACCACCATCACGTTGTTGCAATACTTGCTGATATTGCTGCTGTAATGGCTGCTCTAATTCCAGATGCTGGGTAAGCTGTTGTTGCTGATGCTGCAAGATTTCCGTGACTTGCTGTAATTCAATAACCGTGCGATCAAGTTGTTCATGTTCCGGACGCGCAACTTGCACTTTTTCCAGCAATGCCAGTTGTTGCCGGTGGGCTTCCTGCGCCTGCCATTCCGCCAGCACGGTTTGTAATTGCTGACGCGACTCTTCCGTTACGCCTTGTAACTCTTGCAGGCGGGATTGCATGCCCTGCCATTCTTGCAACAAACTGAGTTGCTGAGCTACCTGCTTTTGCTGCAACGACAAATTATTAAATTGCCATAACAGATTATCGCGATCTTCCTGACTGAACTGCGGTTGATCACCGATCTTTTCTTCCAATACCGCTAATTGCTGGCGTTCTGTTTTAGCCCGCTCATACGCCGCCACAGAGAGTTGTGAATAATGTTCAGTACCGGTCATGCGTTCTAATAACGCCGAGCGTTCATCCATGCTGGCTTTCAGAAATGCGGCAAAGTCGCCTTGCGGTAAAATTACAGCACGACGGAATTGCTCCCAGTTCAGGCCAATCTTTTCCTCAATCTGGCTTTGCACATCACGTTGCCCGCCCGCATAGGTAACACCACCTTCAGATAACTGACGTAACGAACGTTCTTGTTTCTGGCATTTGCCATCCGGACGATTACGCGCCCGGCGTACCGACCAGCGCGCGCAATAACGCTGACCATCGCGACCAGAAAACTCAACTTCGGCATAACCGGAGAATGCACCACGGCTTAAAATCAGCCGAACATCGTTGGCTTTTAACCGCTCACTATCATCAACACGGCCAATTTCCGCCATGTTTTTCTTATTTGATGGAAAGCGCGCGATCTGATCATACAACGCCAGACAAATCGCATCCAAAATTGTGCTTTTGCCCGCACCGGTATTGCCGGTGATCGCAAACAGGCCACTGTCGCCCAAGCGCCCTTGCGTAAAATCGATATCGAATGGATGAGTTAAACTAGCGAGATTTTCACCACGAACCGCAAGTATTTTCATAATGCCGGATGCTCCAATACGGTTTCTAACTCTTCGAAACAATTCACCAGTTCAATAGCCGGGGCAGAGGCATATTGCCGCTGATAACACAGTTCAAATACTTCCCGTGACGTCAACGAATCCAGTGGCACCGTGGTCATCTGATCGGCAATACCTAAACCATGTCCGGTATATTCAGTATGAATTCGTGCCAGGCGCACTGGTTTGTCAGTGAATGCAGCTAATACCCGCTCGCGCAAACGGGCTTCGGGTTTATCGAGCTTGACGCGAACCTCCAAAAACGGACGCTGGTTATGCGGTAAGTCGGCCAGTGACAGCGCACTCAACTCAGCCAGAACCTCATCTAACGGCGCTGGTTGTGTGGGCAATCGCAGAATATCGACCGTATGCGGCACACCGATCTTATCCGTCACCGCGATTTGATGATTGTTGACGGTTAATTCAAGCACCCGATGCGGGTAGTGTTGTTCCGCCAGCGATAACGGTAACGGGGAACCGGAATAATGTACCCGTTCACTCAAAGCTTGGCTTAAATGCAAATGCCCTAACGCCACATGATCGGCACCATCAAACACGGAAAGAGGCAAAGCATGCTGGTTGCCGCCTAAAATTTTTCGTTCCGATAATTCCGACAGCTCGCCACTTTGCAGATAGGCATGCCCCAATGCCAAGATGGGTTGTTCCGCTGTACGCTGAGTATCGATATGGGCAAAAACCTGCTGATACACTTCTCTGACACCAGCGACCAGGCGATCTTCACCCTCAGTTTGTTCATCACTGATGCGTAAATCTGCGCTACGCAGGAATGGTACCGCAGCACACCATGCCGCTACGTTCCCGGTTTTATCTTTCAGAGGAATGGCTAATTTTGCGCAATTAAGTTGGCCTGCATCATCGCGTTCAATCGCGCCAATTAAATGCAGATCAAAGGATTTGAGTAATTCATGCGGCGCATCGAGTTTTGACGGCGAATCGTGATTACCAGCAATAATGATGACATTCAGATGCGGACGTTGCTGACGTAAGCTCGCCAGAAATTGGTAAAAAAGCTGCCAGCTCGTTGCTGAAGGGTTGGCGGTATCAAATACATCGCCCGCGACCAATAAACCATCGATATCGCGTTGCACTATCTCATTCATTAACCAATCAAGAAATGAACGATGCTCATAGTAACGTTCATGACCGTGCAAACGATGTCCCAGATGCCAGTCGGCGGTATGCAGTAATTTCACAGTGCTCAGCAACAGATCAGGAAGTAGTTATCCGTAACATGATGGCTGATGCGCTGTTTTTCAAGCATAACGTATTCAAGCGTCACGACACTCCATCCAGTATTCCTCTAATTGCCAGACCGGATGTTTATGCGCTTCTTTGATTTTAAAGCCCTGCTTTTGATAAAACTCAATTTCATCGGCATGTTCTGCGCACGCGCGATGATACAACACCGGATGATTCTGTTTGGCCAGCCCTAATAACTCCTCAGCCAATTGCTGGCGCTGACAACTGGGCTCAACATACAGCTCCAGTAACTCATCCGCTTTTAAAGCGACAAAACCCACCAGATGATTTTCATCATCGGCCACCCAAACTTCTGTGCCACACTCCAGTTGCTTACGCATCGACTCCTGCCTGTGCCACCAGGTAGCCGCTGGCAAAAACTCATCAGCATGCAATGACGCTTGCAACCAGATGGCTGTCAGTTGTGGCATATCTTGTGGTTCGCTGCGTCGAATCACCATGATCTACTCCGAATTAAACTTAACTTTAGTTTACTCAGCCCGCAGAAAGAGATAGTCAAGTGGTTATCAGGTTGTGAATCAGCTCCGGTTTTTATCCGGGTAATGCCGAAGCGATCACAATGCTGTTAGAATGCGACTCCTTTTAAACATGACTGAGGTCGCCATGTGGTTTAAAAACCTGCAACTGTACCGCTTTACTCGTCCTTTCGAACACGATGCTGACAGCCTAGAAAAAATGCTGCAAAGCCATCTGTTTACACCCTGCGGTAGTCAGGAGATGAGCAAATTCGGTTGGATTTCCCCATTGGGAAAACACGCAGAAGTATTGGTGCATGAAGTACAGGGACAGCTGTTGTTATGTGCTAAAAAGGAAGAAAAAATGCTGCCCGCAGCCGTCATCAAAGACATGCTGCAGGAAAAAATCGATGATATGGAAGCAGCACAAGGTCGGGCACTGAAGAAAAAAGAGAAAGAATCGCTGAAAGAAGAGATCCTGCATACGCTGTTGCCGCGTGCATTCCCGCGTTCCAGCCAGACCTTCTTGTGGATCAACGCTGCTGAAAACTATCTGGTGGTCGATGCAGGCTCGGCGAAAAAAGCCGACGACGTATTATCGCTGTTGCGTAAATGCACTGGCAGTCTGCCCGTTGTGCCGTTTGCGCTGTTAAACCCGCCAGAAATTACCATGACGGAATGGCTGAATGCGGGTGCCGCACCTGCAGGGTTCACGTTGGAAGATGAAGCCGAGCTGCGTTCCGCACTGGAACACGGTGGCATCATCCGCTGTAAAGAGCAGGATCTGGTGTGTGATGAAATCAAATCGCATCTGTTAGCCGATAAAATGGTGACAAAACTGGCGCTGAACTGGTCAGACACTGTCAGTTTTGTGTTGAGTGATGATCTGTCGATCAAGCGCCTGAAATTCAGCGAAGAACTGCGTGAACAGAATGAAGATGTGGTATCAGAAGATCAGGTTGCCCGCATGGATGCCGACTTTGCGCTGATGACCGGTGAACTGGCGAAATTCGTTCCTGAGCTGGTAGCAGCTCTTGGCGGAGAAAAAGCCGAATAACCGCATTCGTTCAGCACCAAACTAGATAAAAACAATGCAAAAACAGCGGGAATGAGCAGATCGTCCCGCTGTTTTTACAGATATATCCTTAATACCCCTTTCCAGAGTACAATCGCGCGCCCGATGCCATCAGGTGGCATCTTACTGACCTGTGATCAGACAAGAGAGAACAACATGTTTAAACCAGAATTACTGTCTCCAGCGGGAACGCTGAAGAATATGCGTTATGCCTATGCTTACGGTGCCGATGCGGTTTATGCCGGCCAGCCCCGTTACAGTCTGCGCGTACGCAATAACGAATTTGATCATGCCAATCTGCAATTGGGGATCAACGAAGCGCATGACTTAGGCAAAAAACTGTATGTGGTCGCCAATATTCAACCGCATAACTCGAAGTTAAAAACCTTCGTGCGCGACATGAAACCCGTGATCGACATGGGGCCGGATGCCTTAATTATGTCCGATCCGGGCCTGATCATGATGGTACGTGAACACTTCCCGGAAATGCCGGTGCATTTGTCAGTACAAGCCAACGCGGTTAACTGGGCGACCGTGAAATTCTGGGAAAAGATGGGCTTGGAACGTGTGATCCTGTCTCGTGAGCTGTCTATTGAAGAAATTGAAGAGATCCGTCAACAGTGCCCGGATATTCAGCTGGAAGTGTTTGTGCATGGCGCGCTGTGCATGGCCTATTCCGGTCGTTGCCTGCTGTCTGGTTATCTGAACAAACGCGACCCGAACCAAGGCACCTGCACCAACTCTTGTCGTTGGGAATATAACGTCCACGAAGGCAAACAGGATGATGTTGGCCAGATCGTGCACAAACAAGAGCCAATTCCAGTCAAAGTTGAACCAACGCTGGGTATCGGTGCACCAAGCGATGCACTGGTTCTGCTGGAAGAGAAAAACCGCCCAGGTGAATTCATGACCGCGTTCGAAGATGAACACGGCACTTACATCATGAACTCACGCGATCTGCGGGCCATCCAGCATGTTGAACGTCTGAGCAAACTGGGAGTGCATTCACTGAAAATCGAAGGCCGCACTAAATCTTTTTACTACTGCGCACGTACTGCACAAGTATACCGTCAGGCCATTGATGATGCGGCAGCCGGTAAACCATTTAACGCCAACTTGATGGGCACGCTGGAAAATCTGGCGCACCGCGGTTATACCGAAGGTTTCCTGCGTCGTCATGTGCATTCTGACTACCAGAATTACGACTACGGTTATTCTGTTTCCGACAGCCAGCAGTTTGTGGGTGAAGTGCTGGAGCGCAGTGCCAATGGTATGGCAAAAATTGCGGTGAAAAATAAATTCCTCGTTGGTAACAGCCTGGAATTGATGACGCCACAAGGCAACATCAGCTTTGAATTAGCACACATGGAAAATAAAAAAGGTGAGCAGATTGAAGTTGCCCCAGGTGATGGCCATATTGTGGAAATCCCAGTGCCGGAAAATGTCGATCTGAGTTACGGCATTTTATTGCGTAATCTGGATGATAAAGAAAGTACCCGCCAACCGCATGCGGTGGCTTAACGATGGCGCTACTGATCACTGAGGCTTGCACTAATTGCGATATGTGCGAGCCCGAGTGCCCTAATCAGGCCATTTATATGGGCGATAAGGTGTATGAAATTATGCCGGATCGCTGTACCGAATGTGTGGGCTTCTATGAGGAGCCCACCTGTGTGCGGGTGTGTCCGATCAACTGTATTATCACTGATCCGGCACATCCAGAATCAGAGCTTGAATTACTCAATAAATTTATATCGTTATATGAAAAAGGAGACTAAATGGAACCAGTAATGATTTATGGCAAACCTGATTGCCCTTACTGTGAAATGGCCGTGAAGTTTTGCGAAGAGCGTGACTTTGCGTTTACCTACGTTGATATTTTTGCCACCGGCATGACTGTTGCTGATCTGCAGAAAAAAGTAGGCCAGCCAGTTCGCACCGTGCCACAGATTTTTGTCGGTAAAAAACACGTTGGTGGTTATACCGATTTTTATAAAGCAGTGACTGAAAACCTGCTGTAAATAAGCATTAACTCCGCACGGAGTTCAGCAGCACGGATGCTGCTGGCGATAATTTCATCTTCCTGCCAAAAGAACATTGCCTGTTGTCTCCCCTCGCCCTATAATCGCGCCGTTTTCTAACCCCGTTCTTTAACATCCAGTGGTGAATCCATTATGCATCCCATGCTGAATATTGCTGTCCGCGCAGCCCGTAGTGCTGGTCAGGTTATTGTGAAAAGTTTTGCTGATCCAAGCAAAATTGAAACCATGCAAAAGGCTATGAACGATTTTGTTACTAACGTCGATCGTGAAGCGGAAAACGTGATCATTCAGACGATCAGAAAATCTTACCCTGACCACAGCATCGTGGCAGAAGAGAGCGGTTTGAGCAGCGGTAAAGACGCTGATTACCAATGGATTATCGACCCACTGGATGGCACTACCAACTTCGTTAAAGGCATTCCTCATTTCGCTGTCTCTATTGCCCTGCGCATTAAAGGCCGTACCGAAGTGGGCGTTGTTTATGACCCAATCCGTGATGAACTGTTTACCGCTTCCCGTGGTGCTGGCGCACAGCTGAACGGCTACCGTCTGCGCTGCAGCAATGCGAAAGAGCTGAACGGTTGTGTATTAGCTACTGCCTTCCCGCATCGTCACCGTCACCATTACCAATCTTTCCTGACTATGTTTAACAACATTTTCCAGGAATGTGCTGATATTCGCCGTGCCGGCGCTGCCAGTCTGGATCTGGCGTATGTAGCTGCTGGCCGCATGGACGGTTACTGGGAACTGGGTCTGAAACCATGGGATCTGGCTGCTGGTGAGTTGATTGCCCGTGAAGCGGGTGCAATTGCTACCGATTTTGCCGGTGGTCATAACTATGACAACAGCGGCAATATCGTTTGTGGTAACCCACGCATTGTGAAAGCGCTGCTGGCGAAAATCCGCGAAGAGTTACCAGAATCACTGGCCAAATAAGTAAACAAAATACTCGGATGTGCTACCGTTTTCGGTAGCACATCATGACTAAAACCCCAACCACCAGCCCCCAGAACGCAGAACCAACGCCCCATAAGCTCAACCCGCTGGCAGTCACCAGAAACGTCAATAGTGCCGCTTCTCGCTGATGTTCATCATGCAATGCTGCATGCAAACTCGCCCCTATCGTGCCAAACAACGCAATGCCCGCCACGCCCATAATCAGCGCGCCCGGCAAGATGGCAAACAACGTCACAATACTGGCACCAAACACACCGGCAATCAGATAACCAACACCGGCAAATGCGGCAGCCTTATAACGTTGCTTGGAATCTTCATGCGCTTCCGGCCCCATACAAATCGCCGCCGTAATCGCCGCCAGATTAATGGCATAACAGCCTAATGGTGCCAAGAGCAGATTAAGAACGCCCGTCACCGTCAAAGAAGCCGACACCGGTGCCTGATAACCGTTCGCTCTCATCACTGCAATACCGGGTAAATTCTGTGAAGCCATGGTGACAATAAACAGTGGTAAGCCAACGCCAAGCAGCGTAGCAAGGTCAAACGACGGCCAAGTTAATACAGGAGATACAAACGTCAGTGGCTGAGTATTACTCTGTAAAAGCCCTTGTTGCCACGCAACCACACTGCCCACCACCAAGACAAACAAGATTGCGTATCGCGGATAAAACCGCTTCGCCAATATATAGACCAACAACATACTGATGATGAGTGCAGGCTGCAGAGGCATCTGTTCAAATACTTTCATACCAAACCGCACCAGCACGCCGGCTAACATCGCCGAGGCCAATGCGGTTGGGATCTTATGCATCAGTCGGGCAAACAGACCAGTGACACCACACAGGCTGATCAAGAATGCGGAAAACAAAAACGCCCCGGTTGCCAGCTCAGGTGTGACGCCTTGTAAACTGCTGATCAGCAGTGCTGCGCCCGGTGTCGACCACGCCGTCAAAATCGGCTGGCGATAATAAAACGATAAAATTAGCGTACTTAACCCAGAGCCGATACACAGCGCAAACAGCCATGAGCTGGTCAACTGCGCATTCGCGCCGGTCATGCTGTTGGCGGCTTGGAAAATCAACGCAACCGAACTACTGAACCCGACCAGATTCGCCACAAATCCGGCGACCGGTAAACTTAATGCAAAACGCATGACCTTCTCCTAGTTTGCTGACCGTCCAAAGAGATAAAACTTTAAGTGACAAGCCTAAGTGACAAACTCAGGCTATCAGGTTAGTCTGACGATCTATCCATGTGCGTTATAACGCTCAAACTACCACAAGCAGCCATTGTGCGCTATAACGCACAGAAATATAAATGGACTCTCAATGCTGGAACTGACTCAACACATTGCAGCTACATTGCAGTTGTTACGCAAACAACGAAGCTGGAGTTTAGATAAAACAGCGCAAGCCACTGGCGTAAGTAAAGCGATGCTGGGACAAATTGAACGCGGTGAATCAAGCCCGACCGTCGCAACCTTGTGGAAAATTGCGACCGGATTTCAGACTTCGTTTTCTACCTTTCTCGAACCATCAGCGGCACCACAGACACTCTGGTTGGGTGATAGTGCTGCCGAAATAAACCATATGACAGGCGAAAATATCGCCGCCAAAGCGATCATCCCGTTTGATCCCAAATTTGGCTTTGAGCTTTTACAAGTCACACTACCTGCGGGTATTGAGTATTTGTCTGCTGCGCATGCCAATGGGGTCACAGAACATGTCATTCCGCTCAATGGTTCATTAGAGGTGTTGATTGAAGGTCAGTGGCAGCAATTAGCGGTGGGCGATGCGGTGCGCTTCGATGCATCGAAAGCTCACGGTTATCGTAATGCCTCAAACATCGAAGTAAAATTTCATAATCTGATTTGTTATAACTAGATTTATCCAATTGAAAAATAAGTCTTATTAATTGCCATATCGAAAGTAAGTAACTGATCCGGCAAGATTTTGGAATGCATGGATTATCAATACTATACTGGAAAAACAGGTATGCCTTTGTCGATGCACAATATAACGTGTATCAGTAAACATCCGCCTTAGATGCACAACATAATCATCAAATAAATCGGTGTGTGAATCAGAAAAGGGGATATTCATTGTCCAAGATACCATTCAGTTTCATACCCGGACGACGATTTTACGTATTTCTCCCCGGCATCATACTCATGATTTGCCTGACATTGACCTGGGTCCAGGTCTCTCAAATGCAAAAACAAGAAACAGAACGTGTCATTGGTGAATTTAACATCCGTGCGAGTGAAGTATCTGCCGGGCTTGAACGTCGATTACTGTCAAATGCAGAGATTTTACATGGTGTTGCAGGTCTTTTTACCAGCAGTGTTTATGTCACTCGGAATGAATTTCAGCGATATATTAAACAGCTTGATCTGCATTCATATAACCCCGGCATTCAGGGGGTCGGATACATACAGCTGATTCCTGGCTCTCAAAAAGAACAGCATATAACCGCAGTCAGAGCAGACGGTTTTCCTAATTACAGCATCCATCCATCTGGAAAACGCGACATTTATTCATCCATTGTCTTTATTGAACCTCTGAACTGGCGGAATAAACGCGCCATGGGTTACGACATCCAAACAGATCCGATCAGAATGAAAGCAGCGAGCCGGGCCAGAGATGAAGGTGAAGCGGCCATGACGGATAAAATTATTTTGCAGCAGGAAACAGATAAGGATGTGCAATCCGGTGTCATTATATTTTCACCGATTTATCAAGTCGGCATGGCTACCTCAACAGCAGAGCAACGGCAGAAAGCCTTGCGTGGCTGGGCTTATGCCCCCATCCGCATAAAAGATATGTTAGAAAACTATCTACAGCTTGAGTATAAAGATTTATCCCGCAAAATCGCCATCCGTCTTTACTCTGGTGATGGTACAAAAGCGTCGGGTTTAATGTATGACTCCTACCCGATTGATTCAGCCAATACAATCAATAATGACAATGAAGAAACGATCATCTCATTTCAGTTATTGGGTACAACCTGGACGTTATATATCAAGCCATTACCCGCGTATTGGTTAACGCTGGAGCAAGAAAAAAACAGTGGTATCGTGATGGGTGCCGGCTTGATATTAAGTTTACTGTTTGCACTCGTCAGTTATGTTTTAGTGAACAGCCATCTGCGCGTAGCTAATGCGTTACAAGAAATAACGCGCGCCAATCGAAGTCTGACTGAGCAGGAATCATTGCTGCGAGCCATTTATGACAGCTCGAGTGTGGCGGTGATGTTAGTCAGTATCAAAGGAATTATTATTTATATTAATCAACGCGTTGTTGATCTATTTTTCATTCCGAGAGAAAAACTCATCGGCAGTGATTTTTACCAGTTAATTCCTCATACCGAACAACTTGAAACACGTCAGGAAATCGAAAAACTACTGAAGAAAAAAACGGATAATTTCACCCTTGAACGCCAGTATTTGCGTAACAATGCCGATAATTTTTTAGGTCTGGTGACCGGCAGCTCATTTCACGATGATAATGGGAAGATAATTGGTATTGTCATGGTGATTGAAGATATAACCGAACGCCGAAAAAATGAGACCGCGATGCGGCTAGCCAGCACTGTTTTGAATGCCAGCCCCGGCGGTATTTTAGTGACTGATGCCAATAAACGTATTATCTCCGTCAACCCCGCGTTTACCCGTATCACCGGATATACCTTAGATGATGTTATAGACAAAAATCCCCGCTTACTTTCCTCTGGCCAGCAAGATAAAGAGTTCTACCGTGTTATGTGGATGGAGATAAACCGAACCGGACGCTGGGAAGGAGAATTAGTTAATCGCCGCAAAGATGGCCGTTTATTACCAGAGTTACTCTCTATTAGTCGGGTCTTGGATAAAAATGGAAATGTAGCTCATTATGTTGGCATGTTCCTCGATATCTCTGAACGTCGGGAAGCGGAAAAACGCATTCAACATCTCGCCCACCATGATTACCTGACCGATCTGCCTAACCGCTCTTTGCTTGTTGAACGCGCGACTAATGCTCTTGCCTTGGCGCATCGCCATCAACGGCGTATGGCAATACTGTTTATCGATCTCGATAGATTTAAACCAATCAACGATGAATATGGTCATGATGCCGGCGATACCGTATTGAAAACCATCGCTAAACGGCTGTTGCAGATGGTCAGAGAATCCGACACCGTTTGCCGTCAGGGTGGGGATGAATTTGTGATTTTAATACCTGAGTTTACTGATACAGAAAGCCTTGAAAGATTAGCTATTAAACTGCGCGATGAAATTCAAAAGCCTTGCACGATAAAAAATTACCAGTTGTCCGTGTCTGCCAGCATTGGGATTGCAACCTACCCAGAAAACGGCGACACCGTGGATGATATAATCCAAAGTGCCGATACCGCTATGTATCGGGCCAAAATCGATACCGAGACCCGTATCTGTTTCGCCCGTTATTTAAAATCAGTTGATCCTCTTTAGCGATTTTACCGCACATTAACCTCGCGCATATTTCGCTGCCTGCTGAAACACCTTGTCACTCGGGCGAATACCGGTATACAACACAAATTGTTCCACCGCTTGGATCGCAAATACCTCGGCACCCGTGATCACTTTTTTGCCCAGTGTTCTGGCATAACGGATCAATGGTGTTTCCGCCGGCAATGCCACAACATCAAAAATGATCTGTGCGCGCTCGATATTTGATTCAGTGAAAGCTAGTGTCTCAGCATCTGCACCGCCCGCCATACCAATCGGCGTTACGTTGATCAGCATATCTGCTTCCACACCCGTCATCTCAGGTGCCCAATCAAAGCCATACAAGCCAGCTAACTGTTTACCCGCCACTTCATTACGAGCCACGATATAACCTTTTTTAAAACCGGCATCTTTTAAGGCACATGCGACGGCTTTCGCCATACCACCACTACCACGTAACGCAAATACCAGATCAGATGGCACCTGATGTTCATTAAGTAATTTGGCAATAGCGATGTAATCGGTGTTGTAAGCTTTCAGATAACCATTGGTATTGACGATGGTATTCACTGAATCTATCACTTTAGCAGACGGATCTAGCTCATCTACCATCGGAATACAGGCTTCTTTAAATGGCATTGAGATCGCACAGCCACGCACACCTAATGCACGCACACCGCCAATGGCAGCAGCCAGATCAGTGGTCGTAAATGCTTTGTAGATGTAATCAAGATCTAAAGCATCGTATAAGAAATTATGAAAACGGGTGCCAAAGTTACTTGGGCGCGCCGCAAGCGACATGCAAAGCGTGGTGTCTTTATTGATCTGTCGGGTCATCAGTCTAATTCCATATAGAAAAACAGATTAAGGAAAGCAGCAGACAGAAACTAGCAAAGTTACCAGTAACAAATCGTGACCCGTATCAAGCCATGGTGACTATCTGTTCCAGATCACAACGGGTAGAAAGTTTGGTATCGACCTTAATGTAAGCGGCAGCTTCTTCAAAAACGATAACCACATCCGCAACACCCGGTTGAGCTTTGAGTCGATGTTCTAGTGCAGCCCCCTCTTGTTGTGCCGAATCAGGTAACTGGATCCGCAGGCTACTGACATACGGGGGTTCTTGCATCGTCATACTGACCACAAACCAGACAGCCGCAATAACCGCACTACCCAGGAAGACCATCCCGGGACCATTTAATTGCAATAACCAGCCACCCAAACTGCCACCAATCGCCACACCAATAAACTGGCTGGTTGAATAAATCCCCATGGCGGTGCCTTTGTAACCAGCCGGAGCTTCTTTACTTACCAGTGACGGTAAAATGGCTTCCATAACGTTAAACGCAATGAAGAATAATTGGATACCCGCAAAGATGATCCATAAATGTTGGCCGGCAAACCAAAGCACCAGTTCCGCCAGAAAGATCATCACCACACATGCCACAAACACGCGTTTCATTTGCCGTTTTTTTTCTGCATAAATGACAAACGGGATCACCGCAACAAAAGAGACCAGCATGGTGATGAGATAAACCATCCACTGTTGTTGGCGCAGAAAACCGGCATGTTCCATCGCCAACGGCAATGCCACGAAGCTGGCCATCAGTAAGATATGTAAACTCATGATACCGGTATTCAGTTTCAGAAGACGGCTATTTCCCAGCACTAAACTGAAACTGCCTTTAACGATGCCAGACTCACGATTCAGTACATGATGAGAAGGTTTTGGAATAACAGTTAACGTGATCACGATGCCCGCAACCGCCAACAGCGCAATTCCCCAGAATAATGCAGACAAACCAAAGGCATGTGTAATGACTGGGCCTAACACCATAGCAATAGCGAAGGTGATACCAAAACTAACACCAATAAATGCCATTGCTTTAGTGCGGTTTTGTTCGCGGGTCAGATCAGAAAGCAGTGCCATCACCGCAGCGGCAATCGCACCTGAGCCTTGTAAGGCACGTCCAAGGATAATTCCCCAGATAGAATCGGTGGTTGCAGCAACGATACTGCCCAGAGCAAAGACCAGCAAACCGCCGACGATCAGCGGGCGACGCCCTACCCTGTCAGATAATAAACCGAATGGAATTTGGAAAAGCGCCTGAGCTAAACCATACACACCGATAGCAATACCAATCAGTGCTTGGGTGGCGCCTTGCAAGGCCATACCATAAGTGGTCAAGACCGGTAAAACCATAAACATGCCGAGCATCCGTAGTGAAAATACGGCGCCCAGCCCCCAGGTCGCCCGACGTTCTTCGGTCGTCATCTGGTTATCATTCATTACCACTTATTCCAGATAAGTCAGAAATTGTGCAGGATCTGTCGTAGTGAAGTCGATCGACATCATGACACTCAACATAGTGATCGCCACGATCGAAAAAATAAACAGCTTTTTCGCCCACACTCTATCATCCGTTGTTTTAAAACCAGCCTGCGCCATGGCAAGCCAACCCGCACTGATCAAGGCAGCGACAACGAAATAGCTGTAACCAGCATAACCGCTTAACGTCAGCATTAATGTCGCTACTGCAAACGCCAGAATATAACGGAAGATGTGATTTTTGGTAACAGAAATGCCGTATTTCACCGGCAAAACCGGTATCGATGCTGCCTGATAATCTTTGAAACGGAAGATAGCAATCGCATAAGAGTGTGGCATTTGCCATAAACTGAAAATCAGTAACAAGATCAAAGCAGCCATATCGAATTGATTACTGACGGCGCAGTAACCAATCACCGGCGGTGCCGCCCCCGACAAACTACCAATCAGCGTGCCATATACCGATTTGCGTTTTAGCCAGAGACTGTACAACCCGACATACACCACAAAGCCCATAACCGCGAGTAAAGCCGCCAATCGATTGGCCACAATATCAAGTAAGGCAATACCGACCAGACCTAACACAGAGGCATAAATCAGTGTCACTTTCGGCGATATTAAACCCTGCACCAATACCCGGTTTTTGGTACGTTCCATGATGCGATCAATATCTTGATCGATGTAATTGTTAAAAGCACAACCTGATGCGATCACCAGCGAAACACCGGTGATCGTAGCCAGAAACAGGGGCAGATCCAGGCTTCCTTTCGAAGCCAGGAAAAATCCACCAATCACGGAAACTAAGTTACCAAAAATAATTCCCGGTTTAGTAACGAGCAGGTACTGCTTGATCATGTTATCCGCTCTTTATTGAACCATCATATTGGTATTGAGGTGGAACATGATCCACAACGAGCCTACCACCAAAATAGCGATGATCAGCACCGTAAACACAAACGCGATCAGGTTCCATCCACCTTCTGACGATGAATTCATGTGTAAGAAATACACCAGCTGCACCAAGATCTGCGCCAGCGCTAAACCGACAATCGCATACAAGATGGTGGTATGTGATTCCCCCGGATGCATCACCATCCAGAATGGGATCACTGTCAGAATCACCGATAGTATAAAACCAACGATGTACGATTTTACGCTGCCGTGACTCGCACCACCGTGATGTGTTGATGAATGACTCATGGCATAACTCCCATCAGGTAAACAACGGTAAACACACAGATCCAGACAATATCAAGGAAATGCCAGAACAGACTCAGACACATCAGACGAGTGCCATTTTTTGCCGTCAGACCATTTTTCACAATCTGCACCATCAGCACTGCCATCCAGATCAAACCGGAAGTCACGTGCAAACCGTGTGTGCCCACCAGCGTAAAGAACGCGGATAAGAAAGCGCTACGGTCTGGGCCATAACCTTCATGGATCAGATGTGCAAATTCATTTATTTCCATGCCGATGAATGCCAGACCAAACAGGAAAGTAACACCCAGCCACTTCATGACTGAGCTTTGATTTCCCTTATTCATCGCCAACATCGCCATACCGTAGGTAAAGCTACTGATCAGCAGGCAGAAAGTTTCTACTAATACATAAGGCAGTTCAAAAATGTCTTTTCCACTTGGACCACCAGCAATGCTGGTCGACAAGACTGCATACGTCGCAAAAATACTTGCGAACAAAATGCAGTCACTCATCAAATAAATCCAGAAACCAAACACCGCGTTGGCACCCGCATCATGATGATGCTCATGCTCGTCTGTGTGTGCAGATTGATGATTCAATGTTTCAACCGACATGTTTCACCCCTGCCTGTTTGATATTTGCAAAATGTTCATTTTCAGTTTTTGTCACTACGTCTACCGGCACGTAATAGTCCACATCATCATTAAATGAATGTGCAATCCAAGTAATAACCACGCCCAGCGCGCCAACGATAGCCAACCACCAGATGTACCAAATCAATGCAAAACCCATTACCAGACTAAACAGGCCAATCAAAACGCCCGCACCGGTGTTCTTTGGCATATGAATTTCGTCATATTTCGCTGGTTGTTTATAAGCGATGCCTTTTTCTTTCATATCCCAGAACGCATCCAGATCGTGAACCTGCGGCACTTCTGCGAAATTATAGAATGGTGGTGGTGATGAGGTTGCCCATTCCAGCGTACGGCCACCCCATGGGTCACCAGTCAAATCACGGTTTTTATTCCGATCTTTGATACTAACGGCCAGTTGCAGTAACTGGGTCAGAATGCCGCAGAAAATCAGCACCGCACCAAACACCGCCACCAGCAATAAATTGTGATATGACGGATCGATGTTCTGACTCAGACGACGAGTCATCCCCATAAAGCCAAGGATGTATAAAGGAACGAAGGCGAAGAAGAAGCCGGTGATCCAGAACCAGAACGCGGTTTTGCCCAATTTTTCATTGAGTTTGAAACCCATCGCTTTCGGGAACCAGTAGTTGAAACCGGCCAGATAACCGAACACGACCCCACCGATGATGGTGTTATGGAAGTGCGCAATCAGGAACAAGCTGTTGTGTAACACGAAGTCTGCACCAGGTACCGACATCAAAACACCGGTCATACCACCTAATGTAAAGGTGATCAGGAAGCCGAGCGTCCACAAGATAGGCGTGCTGAACTCAATACGACCGCGATACATGGTAAACAACCAGTTGAAAATCTTCACCCCAGTTGGAATAGAGATAATCATAGTGGCAATACCAAAGAATGCGTTGACGTTCGCACCGGCCCCCATGGTGAAGAAGTGATGCAACCAAACAACAAACGACAGCACGGTGATCGCGACGGTTGCCCATACCAATGAGGTATAACCAAACAGACGTTTTTTACAAAATGTGGCGACAACTTCAGAGAAAATACCAAATGCCGGTAATACCAGAATATAAACTTCCGGATGGCCCCACGCCCAGATGAGGTTAACATACAACATCTGGCTGCCACCCATATCATTAGTGAAGAAATGGGTACCGATATAGCGGTCTAAAGTCAGCAGAGCGATAGTCACCGTCAGGATCGGGAATGCCACAATAATCAGAATATTGGAACACAGCGCAGTCCAGGTAAACACCGGCATTTGCATCATTTTCATGCCTGGTGCACGCATTTTCAGGATCGTCACGAAGAAGTTAACGCCCGTCAGCAACGTACCAATCCCCGAGATCTGGAGACTCCAGATCCAGTAATCGACCCCGACGCCGGGACTGTACTCCTTACCGGATAATGGTGGATAAGCCAGCCAGCCGGTTTGCGCGAATTCGCCAACACCCAGCGAAATATTGATCAGTGCCACACCGACCACAAACAGCCAGAAACTCAGCGAGTTCAGGAATGGGAAAGCCACATCACGCGCGCCGATCTGTAACGGCACCACGATATTCATCAACCCCACCATAAACGGCATCGCCATGAAGAAAATCATGATCACACCGTGCGCAGTAAAGATCTGGTCATAATGATGTGGCGGCAGGAAACCTTCCGACCCAGCCGATGCCATAGCGGTTTGCGCACGCATCATGATTGCATCGGCAAAACCACGCAGTAACATCACCATCGCCACGATGATATACATCATGCCGATCTTTTTATGATCAACGGAAGTCAGCCATTCTTTCCACAGCCAAGTCCATTTTTTGAAATAAGTAAGAGCCGCTAGCGTCAGAATGCCACCCAAAATGATGCCCGCGACGGTCACCATAATGATGGGTTCATGATATGGAATTGCTTCCAGCGTTAATTTTCCAAACATCATTTATTCTCCAGCGCCTGAATGAGCGGGCATAGGCATGGCTTGCTCCATATCCATCGCTTGATTCATCTTCATATCCTCATTCATATGTTTTTCCATATGCGAGTCCGAACCCATAAACTTGTTAATAATGTCCTGATAGAGGTTAGGCTTAACCGTCGAGAAATAAGTCACTGGATTATTCTCTGTCGGTTTCGCCAATTGCTCATAATCTGCAAGCTGCAAGCTTTGTGGCGACTGTTTAACCTTAGCTACCCATTGCGCGAATTTCTCTGGTGAAGTGGCATAGGCATTAAACTTCATGCCCGAGAAACCCTTACCGCTGAAATTGGCAGAAATGCCTTTATAAGTGCCCTCTTCATTGGCAATTAAGTGCACTTGATTCTGCATCCCTGCCATCGCGTAGATTTGACTACCTAACTGAGGAATGAAGAAAGAGTTCATCACTGAACCCGAAGTGACTTTAAACTGCACAGGCACATTGGCAGGGAAAGAGATTTCATTGACGGTCGCAATACCTTGCTCTGGATAGATGAACAACCATTTCCAATCCAGAGAAATCGCTTCAATCACGATAGGTTTTGCATCTGAAACCAGCGGTGCACGCGGATCTAATTTATGCGTTGTATTCCAGGTCAGAATACCCAAAAACACAATGATAATGCAGGGAATTGTCCAGACGACAAATTCAATTTTATTGGAATGCGACCAATTTGGCGTGTAAGTAGCGTTTTTATTGGAAGCCCGATATTTCCAGGCAAACAGAAACGTCATGATAATGACTGGTACTACAACGATCAGCATCAACCAGGTAGCCGTCAGGATCAGGGATTTTTGCTCTATCCCGATAGTGCCTTTCGGATCAAGCACCGCCATATTACAGCCACTTAGCAATAATGCTGTTGCTGATGGCAATAGCCACCAAAACCTATTTTTTCTCATCTAACAACCCCATCAGAACGATATAGCACATTTCCTATGTGTATGACTCTATTCTATGGGTCAGGTGTCAGTTTGCAAAGCTTGTTAACAAAATGTTGAGAATTCTTTGTATTTTTATGATCTTGGTAGGAGATTAAAAGTTCTATTGCAAAATAAGTGATCTAAACACCGCCAGTAAACATACTGACGGTGTGACGCATCAAAATTAAAGTTTCCAGCTGACAGAGAGCATGGCATTACGTGGTGCACCGTAATAGCCTTGTGACCAGTAGAGACTATTAATGTATTTTTCGTTAGCTACGTTATAGACATTCAACGTTGCACTGAGGTTACGGGTAAAATCATACCCCGCCATTAAATTCAGCAATGCATAACTATCCTGCGTGACTTTAAACCCGCTCGCTGTGCTATAGATGTCACTTTGCCATGAAATCCCAGCCCCAGCCTTCCATTTATTCATACGGTAAGTACCGGCCAGTTTAAATGTGTCACGCGGGGTGTAGGTTTTAGCCGCACTGCCATCGCTATTGTCGATATCAACATGCGTGAAACCACCCGAAGCTTCCAGATCATCCCAGATCTGGCCTGCAATATCGAATTCATAACCCTGGCTGCGGATCCCATTTACTCCGGTATAATAGGCTTTACCGTCGCTCATGCCTGCTTGTTCTGCCATGTTATCTTGTTTGGTTTTAAACAAGGCTACCGTGGTATTAAGTTTCTTATCGAAGAATTCACCTTTCACCCCAGTTTCGTAGCTATCACCGGTGACTGGTTTCAAACGCTCACCGCTGCTATCGGATTTATTTTGTGGTGCAAAAATACCGGCATAACTGGCATATACCGCATAGTTGGCATTGATATCATAAACAACACCGGTATACGGCGTTACTTTGCCATGTTCTGCTGCCGCTTTATCTTCTCCGTAGGACTGGCCTTCGGTTTCCCACGAAGTAATACGACCACCCGCAATCCAGGCTAAATCATCGGTTAGACTGAAACGTGCACCACTATATGCGGTTAATTGTTTATCGTTGTAGTCCGCTGTATTTGATGATGCAGAGAAATCAGGCTCTGCGAAAAAACCATTCCACTGCGAGAAATCGCCCACTGACTGCCCTATCGCCGAGCTATAGTCAGAACGTTCAACAATGTTCGCGTGAGAAATATTGGCACCAACAGCCAATTGATGTTCCCGTCCACCTATGCGGAACGGCCCACTGGCGTTAACATCAATGAGGTTTTGTTGACCGTCATAAACATAAGTACTTGGGTAAGCATGCAATCCGGTACCCGTGGTTTTATCAGGCATGCCATACATATAGAAAAGTTTTGAATCCTGAGTGGATGCAATGTGGGTCAGCGAGGTTTTCACTTTCCAGTTATTAGCTAATTTTTGTGACAACTCCACGAAAGAACGCTCTTCCTTAGTGTCCCAATACGCCCAATCTGTTGAAGTTGTTTTCGAAACATCATAATTGGTTGCACTGCCATCACTGTAGGTCAACGGCAATGCCCCCCACAATGGGCTATCCGCTTCATGTTTCTGATAATGCAGCCCGAGTGTCAACATGGTGGTATCAGTCAGATCCGCTTCCATGATGCCGTAAAATACTTTTTGATCGGTGCCGTAAAGATCCAGATACGAATCTTTATTTTGATTAACCGCCACCATACGACCGCGTAATTTACCATTTTCAGACATCGGGCCGGAGATATCGCCTTCGATACGTTTGTTATTCCATGATCCAACTGACCCCGTTGCTGTGGATTGAAACTCGCTAGTTGGACGTTTTCTAACCATATTTACGGTCGCTGAGGGCTCACCCGTGCCATTCAGCAAGGCATTCGAACCCTTAATGACATCAATATGATCATAAATAGCGGTATCGATATCACCATCGGCCAAACCAAACGTCAGTGGCAACCCGACGCCATCAACCTGAAAGTTAGTAATATCAAAACCGCGGGCAGTGAAATACGTGCGATCTGTTTCCACCTGCTCCACACTGACACCACTGGTGCCAGCTAACACATCTTTAATCGAATTTTGACTAAAATCGTCCATCTTAGTGCGCGTGGTTGTATTGACCGTTTGCGGTGTCTGCTTGGGCGACAGTTTTAATTTAGTCGCTGAATCCGAGCTTTTAACGGTGTAGGAACCACTCCCTTCTGTTGCCGATTCGTCCTGATTACCAGTGACATAAACAGTATCTAATTCTGTTGGTACTGTTTGCTCAGCCGCAGCCAAAGAGGCATAACCACCGGACACAACCAGACCGACAAACAATGCGAGTTTCTTCTGTGGAAACATGTTAATTCCTGTTCGGTTATTATTAGAGGATGGGAATCTAAATGATTATAATTCTCATTTCAAATAAAAATAACAAACTTAACTTTGATGTTTGCTTTTGAAGCTTTATCGTCTTTTACCACCCGACTCACAGTAAAAAAACCGTTATCAGCTACGCTTTACAAACACTAAAACGCAAAGAAAGACGGAAGCAAAAAATATGCAGACGAAAACAAATCAACTGATGGATGCGATCTCAATGTCTAAGATCGATCTATCACAACGACTTGAAAATCTGCATGAAATCATTCGTGGCCGGTATGAGTTTATTGATCGGATAGCCATCGCGCTTTATGACGCAAAAACAGACTTGTTGAAAACCTTTGTCAGCAGTACCCCTGACGGTTCTCCGCTTAAAGCCTATGAAGCACACATGTCGGAAGTGCCGTCATTACAGACACTTATTCATTTACGCAAAAGCCGTATTGTTCAGGATATCGACGATACTTTTCACGCACACAGTGACCACACAGAGTGGTTGAAAAAACAACATTATCTCAGTAGTTATACTATTCCTGTATTTCAAGGCAGCCACTTTGTGGCCTTTCTATTTTTTGATTCCAAAACTCCAAATGCATTTCAGCAAGAAACGCTCCATTTTCTGGACGTATTTGCTGATCTGGCAGCCCATCTCTATTTAGTTGAATTAGCCGCCGTCAAATCACTACTCAACACCGTCAATCTGGCGACTGATTTTGCACGGATCAGGGATCTGGAAACCGGCAACCACTTGGATCGAATGGCGATGTATTCCCGTCTGATCGCCAAAGGTATTGCCGAAAAATATCAACTGACCGATGAATTTGTTGAATATCTGCACTTGTTTGCACCGTTGCACGATATCGGCAAAGTAGGTATTCCAGACAAAATATTGCTGAAACCGGGCAAATTAGATGCTGATGAATGGAACACCATGAAAAAGCATGTTCAGCTTGGTGTCTTGATGATTGATCAAATGATTGAAGATCTGGGCCTTAATCAGAACACCGCGGCCACGATCATGCGTAATGTCGTATCCGGACATCATGAACGCGGCGATGGATCGGGTTATCCACTGGGCTTAACATTGGCACAGATTCCGATTGAATCACGCATCATTGCCATAGCCGATGTCTACGATGCGTTATCAACCAGTCGACCTTATAAAAAAGCGTGGAGTGAAGAAGACGTTATTGCGGAATTACACAAAGAAGTTGCAGCTGGGCGTCTTGATGCGGATTGTGTTACCGCATTGCTGAATGCAACCGAAGAACGCTTACAAATTCAGACACAATTCGCGGATCCAATTTAAACCATCACATCAACGTTAACCGCCGGTATCCGGATTTTCATCGGCATTGGCCATGATGATCCGGGTCGCTAATACTTTATCGATACGCATACCATCCATATCGACCACTTCTAACTGCCAATCATCCACTTTTAAACGATCACCGGTCGCGGGTACCCGGCCCAACAACAACATGACTAAACCACTCAGCGTATGATAACGATTGCGTTCTTCTTCCGGCAAATGCGTCAATTGTAAGTAATCCTTTAATTCCAATACGGGGATAAGGCCATCTAATAACCAGGAGCCATCTTCTCGTTGTACAGCCCACGCATCATCACTGTCTTCTTGATAAAATTCACCGGTTAACGATTCCAATACGTCCTGTACGGTAACGATCCCCTGCAACTCGCTATATTCGTCAACGACAAATGCCATGTGAGAACCGTAAGCACGAAAGTGCTCCAGCAATTCCATACCACTTAATGTTTCCGGTACATATTCGCAAGGTAAAGCCAGCACAGCAAAATCGAGCGTTCCCCCCTGCATAGTTTGCGATAAGATCTGACGGGCACTCACGACACCAAGTAAATCGTGTAGCCCACCACGACATACCGGAAAAATAGAGTGTTCAGAATCCGTCATACGCTGCAAATTCAGCTCCAGCGACTCTTCGACATCAATAAAAACGATATCTGCACGCGGCACCATCAATGAAGTCACAGTACGATCATCCAAACGAAAGACATTCCGTACCATCGCATGTTCACTATGCTCAATGACACCCGCCTCTGAACCTTCCGCCAACATGGCATGGATCTCTTCTTCCGTAACACTGTTGTTATTGTTTTGGTGCACCCCCATCAGGCGGAGAACAGCATGTGTAGATGCCGATAACAACAAGACAAACGGACGGGTGAACAACGCCAATAATTGCATAGGCCGAGCAACCAGAGCAGCGATAACCTCAGCATTTAGTTGCCCAATGCGCTTAGGTACTAACTCACCCACCACGATGGAAATATAAGTGACTAATACCACCACAAAAACGGTTGCAGTAATTTTGCTGGTAGCAACAGATAGACCCAACTGCTGAAGCCACACAGAGACGGGAGCTGCAAGAATCGCTTCGCCGAAAATACCATTGAGAATACCAATTGATGTGATACCAATCTGAACCGTAGATAAAAAATTGGTCGGATCTTCCGCAAGTTTAAGTGCTGTTTTAGCCCCTTTGTCACCATCAGCAGCTTGCTTTGATAGACGTGCTTTACGCGCAGTGACAATGGCAATCTCTGACATCGCAAAAACGCCATTGAGTACAATCAAACCGATCAGTATAAAAAATTCCATAACTGCCTAATCAATGACATATATAACATGATGTTAGTTGATGGAATGTCGCTTCGCTATCTCTCCAATTAGCGTTAAAACCCCATTTTCGTCGAAAATATCAGCAAACGAACGCAAAAATGATAAATTTATGCAATCAGATATAGACGAGCCGTTCGATTTCCTTATAATCACGCCTCGTTGAATACGTGCCGGCTTAGCTCAGTTGGTAGAGCAACTGACTTGTAATCAGTAGGTCATCAGTTCGATTCCGATAGCCGGCACCATTCAACCTAAGCCCAGATAGCTCAGTCGGTAGAGCAGCGGATTGAAAATCCGCGTGTCCGTGGTTCGATTCCGCGTCTGGGCACCATGATTCTGAAGCCTCGCATTTATGCGGGGCTTTGTCGTTTCTGGGGCTGCTAAACACCCCATCTTCAATTAAAAATCAACGCCACACAAAGCTAATATTGTTTTCCAACACCTGATAAGCCGCCGGATTAAACCGCTGTAGCGCTTGGATCACGATAGCCACCAGCAAGATATTGAAAACCAGATATTCCCCTGCACCACCCACCTTCATACCAAGCGGATTAAGGCTGACTTTTTGTTTAAAAGGCCAGAACAAGGCAACGCCATTGGTGCCGATCAACATGTCACCAATAATATGACTGATAAAACCAAGGCTGATTGTTTTGGCGTACAGATGCCACATGGGCGATGCGACAAGGCAACAATAGAGCAAAACGATAGCCAGCAAACTATGCGTGACCGTGCGATGCCCAAGCAATGAATGTAGCGGTTTACTAACCACAGGCATTAACCGCCCAAACGAGCTTTCTGGTGAATCAATGTCCGGTAATAACGCGCCTAACATGACCAATAAACAAGCTATATCTATTCTTCCAGCAAACTCAGATACATGACTTTCGACCATCAGCAAACTGAATACCGCAAACGCCTGATGCGTCTTTGCCATCATATTTATTACAACTTAAACAATGTATTTATATACAGTTGTTTAATGATACTAAATTTTGACTCTAACGGCAAAATCGTTATACTGCGCGGGTCATTGGGGAGTAGCCTCCTGTTTTTCGTAAAGGGCTTGCATCAACAAACTTGACCCTCATGGTCATGGTGCAAGCAGTGATTCGTCATCAACGACGGGTACACCTGGCAAGACCTTTGACCATACCCTGTGCAGGCCGGACAGGTGTGTGGTCATTGGAATGTTTTCCGGCCAAGGAGTATCACGTGTCTGCTTTTGTCATTTCCACCGGTATTGTCGCTCTGGCTGAAATCGGGGATAAAACTCAACTGTTAGCATTTATTCTTGCTGCAAAGTTCAAGAAACCAATTCCTATTATTTTCGGTATTTTGATTGCGACTCTGGTGAACCATGGCCTTGCAGGTGCGATTGGTGAATGGCTGACCTCATTGGCAACGCCCCAAACGATGGGGCTGATCTTGGGTATATCTTTTATTGCCATGGCATTATGGACGCTGATCCCCGATAAATTTGATGAAGCTGATGCCAAGCTGGCGCATTTTGGGATTTTTGGCACCACGCTAGTCGCTTTCTTTCTGGCTGAGATGGGTGACAAAACACAAGTTGCCACCGTCGCGCTGGCAGCTAAATATCAAACACTACTTCCTGTCGTAGCAGGCACAACACTGGGCATGATGCTCGCTAACGTACCTGCCGTTTTGGTTGGCAAACAAATAGCGCAAAAGATGCCGGTTAAGCTGGTACACAGTATTGCCGCTGCTATTTTTGCCGTGCTCGGTGTGGTTACTTTAGTGGGTACATTAAAGCCCGAATTTTTCGATTTTCTGGCTCTCAATTAATACATAGCGCCCTGATACTTGTCAGGGCTTTTTAAGTTTTACCAAATTTTCTTCAGCTGCCGCAGCACACTGGCAGCATCGTTTAGTGCATATTGTTGCCGCTTCTTTAAGCGTTTTTGCCACTGTTTCGGCAATGTCAGTTCTTGAGGCCACTGTTCTTCAAATAAAGCAATATCATGCAACAACCCTAAGCTTTGCTGTAACTCAGTTAATACCAGTAGCCGACTATTCTGCCGTTTGGTTAATACAGCAGCAAACCCTTGCCCCCAGTAACGCAACTGTTTTACCTGTAAACGTAATGAGTGCCAATCAGCAATTGGGGAGCTCAGTTTTAAATCCGCCGCCGCTTTCAAAAATCGCTTTTCCAATTGGCGTGATTTCTGTCGGGCTGCTGATTGCAAAACACTCTTACGCTTATGCCGCGTTTTTCTATCCCAGACCAAACTCACTTGCGATAACGTTTCCGCTAAAGCGGTGGCATGCAAATCAGGCAATAAATGCTGTCGTAATACCTGCAAGTTATCTGCTAGCAAAGAGACAATCTCTGCTCCACAACCTGTTTTAGCATATAGCGATTCTGCCAGCGCTAACCTGACCTCCCGATCCCGATCTTGCCCCGTCAACGCTGCTGCGATTCCTAACTGTTTCTTTTGTTCCTGCATGATATGGCAGCGAGGATACAACCCTTGCAATACCCGCAAACTGCGTAAATTGACCCGCAGATCATGCAGCGCTTCGCTATCACCATCATCATTCATTCGCACTAAGGCCTGACTAGCTTTTGACGCTAACACAGCAAAATGTGTACTCAATTCCCGGGCAAACGATCGGTTTGATGAGACTGATTTTTTATTCTTCTTTTTCGACATTAGCTGTTTCCTGATGATATGCCCCGTTCTTATCCATAAGTATCGTTCAGATCTGAACATGTAATTTTAATACTCGCCTCGGCATAGTGAGATCTAAATCACATCACGATTTTTATGGTACAAAAATCCAGTTTATGCGTTTTCTTTCCGATTTTTTCCGCTGCTTATTCCCCACATAATGCAATCGCTTAATGGGGAAATGCCGAATCAGTACATGGATGTCACTGGCTCGCATTATTTAGGAATATCGGTGCTTATTGCATCGGAAACATTTGGGAATCGCTATGATCACTAACCTCATCAATGAAAAATTGATATGCCTCGATTTGCAGGCAACCACCAAGGACGCCGTATTTCGTGAAATGATCGAGATGCTGTCCGCACAAGGAAAGGTGAAAGATAAACAGCAGTTTTTACAAGATGTGCAAGCACGTGAAGCCATTGGCAATACAGGCTTCGAAGATGGCATTGCACTGCCACATGCCAAGAGCCCTGCGGTTGTTGAACCTGCTGTTGTGATTGGTATCAGTCGTAAAGGCGTGGATTACGGCGCAGAAGATGGCAAGCCATCCAAGCTGTTCTTCATGATTGCGTCACCAGCTGGTGGTGCTGATCATCACATTGGTGTCTTGGCGGAACTTTCATCCAAACTAATAGAAACTGGCTTTGTCGACGCCATTATGGCTGCCAAATCCAGCCGTGAAGCACTAGCCTTACTGACGGCAAAAGCAGCGCCGGTTGCAGCACCATCAGGTGCCAGTAAAGGTTTCTTGATCGGGGTTACTGGCTGCCCAGCGGGGATAGCACATACCTATCTGGCGGCTGAGGCACTGGAAAAAGCGGCCAAAGAATTAGGTTACAAAATTAAAGTTGAAACCAACGGTTCCATCGGCGTTAAAAATGCACCGACGGCAAAAGAAATAGCGGATGCAGACGCCATTATCGTGAGTTGTGACAAACAAGTGGATATGCACCGATTCGCTGGTAAAAAAGTGATTAAAACCGGTGTTAAAGCCCCGATTAAAGATGCCAAAAACTTAATCAAACAAGCTTTAGCTGCTGCACCCTATCAACCGCAGGGGAATGCTATGCCTGCTGAAGGAAATAAATCCACGCAAGCCCGTTCCGATCTTTATCGCTTCCTGATGAATGGTGTTTCTCACATGATCCCGTTCGTCGTCACCGGTGGTTTATTGATTGCACTTTCTCTGGCAATCGGCGGTGATCCGACCCCAGGCGGTATGGCAATTCCAGCCGGTAGTATGTGGAACTCGGTGCTGAATGTCGGTGTCGTTGCATTCAAACTGATGATCCCGATTTTGGCCGGTTATATTGCTTACGCGATTGGTGATCGCCCAGCACTGGCACCCGGTTTTATTGGTGGTTGGATTGCCAATGACGGTTCGTTCTATGGTGCGACTGCCGGTACCGGTTTTATTGGTGCTATCGTTGCGGGTTTATTGGTTGGTTATTTTGTGCGCTGGGTAGCTACTCGCGATTACAACAAAATGCTGCGTCCATTGGTGCCTATTTTGATTGCCCCTCTGTCCGGCACATTGTTTATCGCGGCGATCTTTATCTTCATCATCGGTGCCCCTATTGCCGGGCTGATGACCGGTCTGAATGCCATGCTGGTTTCCATGAGTGGTGGCAGTCTGGTGTTGTTAGGCATTGTTATCGGTGGCATGGCTGGTTTTGATATGGGCGGCCCGGTCAACAAAGTCGCCTTCCTGTTCTCTGTTGGCATGATTGCTTCAGGTCAAACTCAATTCATGGGCGCCATGGCCTGTGCGATCCCGGTTGCACCATTGGGTATGGGTCTGGCGACCTTCCTTGGTCGTAAGATGGATCTGTTCGATGAAGACGAAATCGAAGCGGGTAAAGCTGCGGCAGCCATGGGTCTGGTCGGTATTTCTGAAGGTGCGATCCCGTTTGCAGCGCAAGATCCATTGGCGGTTATTCCAGCCAACATGTTGGGCAGTATCGTCGCCGCAGTGATGGCGTTCGTATTCGGTGTGACTAACGCGGTTGCACACGGTGGTCCGATTGTGGCGCTGTTAGGTGCGATGAATAAACCACTGCTGGCATTAGCTGCTATGGCAGCAGGTGCAGTTACCACCGCACTGGTTGCTATCACCCTGAAAAAAATCAAAGCCTCTAAAGTAGCGGTTGCTAACGCAGCCTGATCATAAATAACGCATTGGTCTGGCAGCCCCCCTGTCAGGCCAATTTTTTATTTTATCTCTACCGGTAACCGTCTTGGCCCCCATTTACCTGGATGATCTTCAAATACCCCCGGAATTTTTGTGCCGCAGTGCTGACAGCAGCCATGCTGTAATGCCCAGGTTCCCAGCCGGTACGCATCCCGTTCAATCAGTAATTCGCCACAAGAGGGGCACCAGGTACTGCCATCTTTAACGTCATGCACATTGCCGACATAAACATAATGCAGACCATGGGCTTTCGCGATATCCCGCGCTTGTAACAAGCTGGTCATGGGGGTACGAGGTTTATCCAGCATATGAAAATCAGGATGAAATGCGGTGTAATGCAGCGGCACATCCGGCCCTAATTCATCTGCGATCCAGCGGCACATCGCTTCAAGTTCCACCGGAGAATCGTTTTCCCCCGGGATCAATAACGTCGTAATTTCAAACCAGACCTGAGTCTCATGTTTTAAATACCGCAAAGAATCCAGCACCGGCGCCAAATGCCCACCACAGATCCGATGGTAAAACGCTTCTGTGAAGCCTTTGAGATCGACATTCGCGGCATCCATGCCGGCGAAAAATTCTCGCCGTGGTTCCGGGTTAATATAGCCAGCCGTCACCGCCACGGTTTTGATATTTCGCTCATGGCAGGCAGCCGCGACATCCAGCGCATACTCCATAAAAATCACCGGATCGTTATAGGTAAAGGCGACCGAACGACTGCCGGTTTGCTCTGCCATTTTCGCCAGCTGTTCCGGTGTCGCGGCGGCACTCAGAGTTTCCATATGGCGGGATTTGCTGATATCCCAGTTTTGGCAAAATGCGCAGGTCAAATTGCATCCGGCAGTACCAAACGACAGCACCGGTGTACCGGGCAAAAAATGATGCAGCGGTTTTTTCTCTATCGGATCAATGCAAAAGCCACTGGAGCGACCATAACTGGTTAAGACTATTTCACCGCCCTGTGCCATGCGGACATAACACACACCGCGTTTACCTTCGCGTAATTCACATTCACGAGGGCACAAAGTACAAACGGCATGATCATTATCCAGATGACGCCAATAATGCGTCGCAACAGTATTGTCTGAATTATCCATACATCCTCCGGGGTAACACTATAATTGTAGGTGACATCTACCTATTCGGAGGTTGTATGCAGGTCATTCATCAGCCCGCGGTGGCGGATATGTTTTATCCGGCCGATCCGGAAAGATTAATCAGCTGGATGCAAAACCATGTCCACCCGATAGCAGACACCAACCGTCGGCCACGCATGCTGATCCTGCCGCATGCCGGATACCGGTTCTCCGGTGATACCGCAGCGCAGGGTTATCGGCTGTTACAAAAAAGCCAGTTTAAGCGCGTGATCGTGTTATGCCCCGCGCATCGGGTTTATGTACAAGGTATCGCCGTGCCAACCCGTTGGGATGCAGAAGCAACGCCGTTAGGCCGCGTGCCCTTAGATAAAATGGCCATCGAGCAACTGCTCAGCTTTCCGGGTGTGATTGCCATGACAGAAGCACACCGTCAGGAACATGCCATCGAAGTCCAGCTCCCCTTCCTGCAATATCAACTGGGTGAGTTTCAACTCATCCCCTTGGTAGTAGGCGAATGCCCGGCAGAAGATGTCGCCCGTACGCTGGAACTACTGATGAACGATGACACACTGGCGATTGTCAGCAGTGATCTCAGCCATTACCTCAGTGCCGATATCGCCCAACAACAAGATGAGCAGACAATTCAGCAAATACTGCAATTTGATGAAAATTTATCGGGTGATCAGGCTTGTGGTTGCTATGCACTGAATGGTGCTTTGCACTGGGCCCACCAGCATCAGTTAACGATTGAACTGCTGGCCAAATGCAATTCGGGTGATGCCAGTCATGATAAAGATCGGGTGGTAGGCTATGCCGCTTTTGCTTTGTATTGAATTAACCGAACGTCAGGCCATGCTGGCTCTGGCACGGCAAGCGATTCAAGCTCATTGGTCACCGGGGAATACTCAAGTTGCCAGTCATTTAGCGCATCGCGATCACAAACCCGGCTGTTTTGTCACACTTAGAAAATACGGCGAACTGCGTGGCTGTATTGGCACATTAGAACAGGAGATGCCATTACAACAATCCATTCCCTATTTTGCCCGCGCCGCAGCTTTTCAAGATCCCCGTTTTCCGCCACTGACCAAATATGAATTAACTGACTGTGTGATTAGTATTTCACTGCTCAGCGAACGGGAACCCATCCCCGCCGGCAGCAAAGAGGAATTGCTGGCAGCAATAACCCCTTTTACTGATGGTGTGTGGCTCAGTGATGGTTATCATCGTGCCACTTTCCTACCCGCGGTATGGCGTGAATTACCGGATAAGAACGATTTTATTCAGCATTTATTGCGGAAAGGCGGTTGGTCTCCACAAGGCTGGCCGGCACAGATGAAAGCATGGCGTTATCAAAGCATCGAGTTTTCCGAACCAGATGGTGAACTAGTTCGCGAATGAGTGCTAAAGATGATTGTTTAGTAAGTGCTTAATTTGTCATAATAACACACGCTTGATGTGGTCTCTTGTCATCTGCCGGAAATCAAGAAAAAGGAGTTTCTTCTGGATTCATCAGCTCTATCCCTGTTTGTATTTCGTCTGGATGATCACCTCTACGCGCTGCCGCTGGCTGCTGTCGAACGAGTGACCCGAGCAGCAGCTGTCACCCCCGTTGCCCATTCTGCTTCGATCCTGCAAGGCGTTATTAATGTGCAGGGAGACCTATTACCGGTTATAAACACTCGGCGTATGCTTTCATTACCAGAAAGGGAACTGGATATTGATGATGTTTTTATCCTGATCCGTAATGACCAGCAACGTTTGGTTATGATCGCAGATGCAGTGCATCAGGTGATAACAACTGAAGCCTCCCGTATTGTTCCGGCGGATCATATCTTAAGCCATAACTCGCCGTGGCAAGGCTTGCTGGTGCTGGATGATGGCATGGTGTTGATCCAAGATCTCGCGGCTTGTATGCGTGAGTTTGATGAGCAAATTCAGATGATGCCATGCAAGGAAAGCCTGCCACATGGATGATCTGGTTTTAGAACCCGTACGTCAGGCCAGAGATTTCATCTCGCGGCATTACGGCATCCATCATCCGGGCGAACGCCTGACCGATCTGGATCGCAAACTAACCCAAATTGCGCAGTTTCTCGGTTACCCACAACAGTTTGATTTAATTAAAAATCTATTGGCAGGGCAACTCTCGACGGCAGAGCTGCAACAGATGGTCGAAGCGCTGACGGTGGGAGAAACCTATTTTTTCCGCGAACCCGATGCTATCGACGCCTTATTAAATGCCATTATTCCCTGTATTCGGGAACGCCAAGGCCGGCGGATTAAATTATGGAGTGCCGGATGCGCGACCGGCGAAGAGCCCTACTCATTAGCGATGGCATTGGATACTCATCTCAACGATGCTGAACATTGGGATGTCTCTATTCTGGCCACTGATATCAATCAGCAATCGTTACAGAAAGCTGCGCAAGGTAATTATAAAGCCTGGTCATTTCGCGCGACGCCAACGCATTACAAACAGCGCTATTTTTATCCGCAAACAGACGGCTCTTTTGCGCTGGATAGCCGGATCCGACAAATGGTGCAGTTTAATCACCTAAATCTGGCTCAACAGGATTACCCATCCCCCGCTAACGGTACGCATCAGGTTGATGTGTTATTTTGCCGTAATGTTTTGATGTATTTTGCCCCACAAACGATTAATCAAATCGTTCAGCAATTTTCCAGATCACTGGCGCCTGGTGGTTGGCTGGTGGTCAGTCAGACGGAATGTTCGCATTATTTCCAGAAAGAATTTGAAACGGTTCAATTTGGGCAGGCATTTTTATTCCGTAAGCGTGATCCGCATGTGCAGTGGAAGCCATTACCACTGCCAGAGTTATCGCCAACTGCTCTCTTTGACTATGCCAAATTGACTGAACCTTCGTTCGCGCAACCACAAACAAGGTGGACAAAACCTGAAGCACCCACCGCCATACCGGTTACAGTCAAACAAAGTAGTGCTGAGCTATTAAAACAAGCACAAGCATTGGCTAATCAAGGCTTATTGAACGAAGCTTGTGCACTGTGTCAGACCGCGTTATCCGAACAAAAACTCAATGCGCCAGGACATTATTTACACGCCATGATATTGCAAGAACTCAATCAACAGACAGAAGCCAGAGAAGCATTACGGCGTGTGTTATATCTGCAGCCGGATATGATCATGGCCATTTATACCCTGGCTAATCTGGAGCAACAGCAAGGCCATCGCCGCGAGGCGCAGCGGCATTTTGATAATGCATTCCGAATTCTCAGCATGTATGAAGACGATAGTCTTATTCCCCATTCAGAGGGGCTGTCTGCAGGTCAGTTGCGCGAACTTTTAATGCAATTACGCGTGGAAGTGTAAATAAATGAATCTGTTATCTCCGGAAGAGAAACAAAAGATATTACAGGATCGGGCCCGGCAACTCGCCAGCTCAGCGGCCTATCAGCAGGACGAGCTCGAATGCATTGATATCACCCGTTTTGAATTACACGGTGAACACTATGCGTTTGAATCGCGTTATATTCGGGAAATTGTTCCTGTGAACCATGTTACGCCCCTGCCCTGTGTGCCTGTGTTTGTTGCTGGCATTATGAATCTGCGTGGCCGCATTCTGTCTTTATTGCATCTGGACAAGCTGCTCGGCTTAGCCTCTGCCGAACAAGCACCGATGCAACAAGTCATTATTCTCAGTAATGACAGCATGGAGTTCGGTTTGCTGGTGGAACAAATCAGCGGTGTTGCCCAGCTGCCGTTGTCCAAAATTCAGGATGAATTACCAACGCTCAGTGACCAAGCACAACGCTACCTGCGTGGGCTAACGCCCGATCGCCAAATATTATTGGATGCACAATTATTGCTGAATGACCCGGCATTATGTGTTGATGAAGAAATTAACTAAAAATAATTAAGAGGTATGACTCCATGAAATGGACGATTGGTAAAAAACTAGCCCTGTTAGGCAGTCTGATGCTGGCAGCACTGGGCATCATGGGTGTCGTTACATATAACAACATTGGCCGGGTGATCGAAAATTCGACCGCGTTATCGCGCACTTTCAGCGTAATTGACGCCAATAATGCGATTGCACCGAATTTATTTTCTGCCGAATCAGCGCAACGCTCTTATTTACTCAGCGGCAGCCCTGCTTATCTGCAGCTGTACCGTGAGTCCGTCGATAAAACCCGCACGGCGCTCAGCCACCTGCGTGAACTGGCATCGAATGAAGAATCAGCACGGTTGACGAACGAACTGGAAGATATGCTGAATTCACGTCTCAGCAGTCTGGAAATGGGTATCACCATGTATGACAAACATACTTTGGATGAATATGTTCAGCTGATTAAAGACGGTGTCGGCATTGAGTTGATGAAAAAAGTGTCTCAAAACCGTGATGCCATAGACATATTGGAACGCCATCTGGCACAGCAGCGAGCCACTGAACTGACCGCCAGCAATCAGTTTGCACAAGCGTTCATATTATGGGGCACGCTATTAACCGTTAGCATCATGGCTGCTGCCGCGGTCTTTCTGGTTCGCAGCATTAGTAACCCGCTACATGAGCTGACCGATACCGCAAACCGGATCTCAAAAGGTGATTTATCACAACGTTCAACTTCCATAACAAAACGCAGTGATGAAATAGGTATCCTGTCCGAAGCGTTCGAGCAGATGAATGATTACCTGCAACGAATGTCAAATGTTGCCCGCGCACTGGCTGATAACGATCTATCGGTAGATAGCAGCCCATTATCGGAAAAAGATGCGCTGGGCCATTCCTTTGCCGCGATGACCGCGAATTTCCGCAAAATGATTGCAGAAGTGAAAGATGCCGCCAAACAAATGAGTGGCTCTTCCGCACAAATCGCCGCGCTGACCTCGCAACTGGCCGCCAGTTCCACCGAAACCGCGGCCGCCGTCAGTGAAACCTCCACGACATTGGAAGAGATAAAAGTCACCGCTAATCAGGTAAACCAGAAATCGGCATTTGTATCGGAATCAGCGCGCAACACCGCTCAGATGACACAAAACGGGCAAAAGAGTGTTAATGAAACACTCACCGGCATGAACAAGATCCGCGAACAGATGAATTTTATTGCCGAAAGTATTGTGCGCTTAAGTGAACAGAGTATGGCGATTGGCGAGATCATCTCCTCCGTTGGTGATCTGGCCAGTCAGTCCAATCTGCTTGCCGTCAACGCCTCGATCGAAGCAGCCAAAGCTGGTGAACACGGTAAAGGCTTTGCCGTTGTGGCACAAGAAGTCCGCAGTCTGGCCGAGCAATCGAAAGAATCCACTGAACAGATCCGTCGTATTCTGAATGATATTCAAAAAGCGATCAGCTCCGCGGTCATGGCAACCGAACAGGGCGGCAAAACCGTCGAGGTCAGCGTGTTGCAATCAGCTGAAACTGATAATGCCATTCAGGTGATCGGGCAAGGTGCTGGTGGCACCGTGCAAGCTGCCGCGCAGATCCTGGCTTCCACCAACGAACAGGTTGCAGGCATTAATCAGGTTGCCATCGCGATGGATAATATCCGTAGCGCCAGTGACCAGATCGTGATCAGTATGCGACAAGCGGAAGATGCCACCAGCTCGCTGAATCAGATGAGCAGCAAGCTGTGGAGTCTGATCGAACGCTTTAAGGTGAGCTGATGGAAAGCATGGATCAAGAGCTGCGAGCCCGGTTACTGGAAACGTTTCTGATTGAGGCGGGAGAGCATGTCGCCTCGATAAACCACGCCCTGAGCGCGCTGGAACAGAACCAATCTCCGGCTGGGCAACTAGAGATTATCTTTCGTTGTGCGCATAGTCTGAAAGGCGGCGCACGCATTGTGAATCTGCAGCTTATTGAATATCTGTGCCAATCGCTGGAAAGTTTACTGTCACGCCTGCGGCAGGGAGATATTGCTATCTCCCAGTCTCTATTGAATTTATTGCATGAAGCCATTGATATTATCGATGCTATTTTAGCCAGTAGCACACCAGAAATGCCTTCTCTGGCGGTAAAAAGTGCCTGCATGCAACTGCGTCAACAGCTCGATAAAGCAACCGTTGAATCAGCCAATATATCTGCGCCAACAGATAAAACTGCAAAACCATACATAGCCGAACCGACTGTCGCCGCTGAGTTACCCTCAGAAACCGTTGCAACACACATGGTCACAACACTACCGGAGCAACATCAACCATCAACGACTGTCAGCGATAATCCAATTCCATCAGCTTATTCTGCGCCCAAAAATAATACCGTGCAGGACACCGTGCGTATCCCGGCGTCTCGATTGGATAATCTGCTGGTACAGGCAGAAGAGATGATGGCGCTTAAACTGGCCCTCCGTCAGCATGTGCTAGGCCTGAAAACCTTACAGGAAAATCTGAATCAATTACGTCGCGAGCAAGCGAATAAAACAGAACTGAACAAAGATGGCATGCAGCAGCTCGACCGAACCTTACTCGGTTTAGGTAAACAACTGCAGCATCTGAAACGTCACAGCGAAGAGGGTTTTCGTCAGGCTGGTGGCATGATAGAAAACCTGATCCTGGATGCTAAATCACTGCTGATGTTTCCGTTTTCTTTTGTCGCCGAAGGCTTTGCCCGTTCCGTTCGAGACATTGCCCGCGAACAAGGTAAAGAGGTCACCTTTCAACTCAGCGGTGAAACGCTGGAGCTGGATCGCCGCATCTTGCAGGAGCTGAAAGATCCTTTGGTGCATTTACTGCGCAACAGTATTGATCATGGCATTGAATCTCCCGCTGTACGGATACGCAATAATAAACCTCAGCGCGCCACTATTTCGCTAAGCGCAGGTTACACCGACAACGGCAAAGCAGAAATTATCCTGTCCGATGACGGTGCTGGGATCAATTTGCCACAGATCCGCCAGATAGCCATAGATAAAGGCTTTATCACACCAGAACAAAGTGCACAAACAGATGATCAGGCACTGATACCCTTAATATTTCGTTCCGGTTTTTCCTCCAAACAAGATGTCAGTCATCTGTCCGGCAGAGGCTTAGGCTTGGCGATTGTGCAGGAAAAAGTAGAAAAGCTCGGCGGTACGATCGATGTCAGCTCACAAGCCGGTGAAGGGACGCAATTTCGGCTCATCTTACCCCTCACCTTAGCCTCTTTCCGCGGTATACAAATTCGTTTAGGCGAGCACCGATTTGCCGTACCAACGTTAAATGTCGTGCGGGTTTTGCGCTTGTCATTAAATCATATCTATACCGTGGAAGGTCGGGAAACATTACAGGTGGAAGAACGGATTGTGCCTATCGTTGCCATGTCAGGAATATTAGGTGTGCAAGCTGATCCAGCCGATCTGCAGGAATATCGCATGCTGTTATTACTGGGTAACGAGCATGAACAAATCGCCTTCGCCGTGGATGAAGTCATTGGTGAAGATGACTTGCTACTGAAACCGCTGGGTCCGCAACTAATCCGTGTTCGTAATCTAGCCGGTGCCACTTTATTAGGTGATGGCACCGTATTACCGATCCTGAATGCACGCGATCTACTGAAATCAGCCCAAGGTGGACACGCGCAACCCGTTAAAGTACACGACATTCCCATTGGAAAAACCGAACCAATCCGTCATCGCATTTTGGTGGTGGATGATTCAATAACGTCCCGAACCTTGCTGAAAAATGTCTTGGAATCTTATGGTTACGAAGTAAAAACTGCCGTTGATGGCACCGATGCACTGGCGTTATTACAAACCGAACCATTTGATTTAGTAAGTTCTGATGTCGAGATGCCCCAGATGGATGGTTTCGAGCTCACTGCCCGGTTACGTGCTGATGAACGGTTCGCACGTTTACCCATCGTACTGGTCACCAGTCTGGAATCGCAAGATGACCGACAACGTGGCGTTGAGGTCGGCGCCGATGCCTATATTGTTAAATCCAGCTTTGATCAGAGCAACTTGCTGGAAATTATCCGCAAGTTTATCTAGCCATAGGATGAGGACAACACAGTTATGATACGGGTGTTAATTGTCGATGACTCGGCTACCGCAGCGCACTTACTGAGCCGCCTGTTCAGCAGTGATCCCGAATTTTCCGTGGTAGGCATTGCCAGTAATGGCAACGATGCCATCAATATGGCCGCAAAACTGAAACCCGACATTATCAGCATGGATGTCATCATGCCGGATATGGATGGTTTTGAAGTCACCCGCAAAATTATGTCCACACAACCGACACCGATTGTCATTGTTAGTTCAGATCAGGTCAGTATGTCTTTTCGTGCCTTGGAAGCAGGTGCGTTAGCGGCCATTGCTAAACCTCAACTGGATAATCAGGCTGCACTTAATAGTCTGCGTGACGAACTGCTATTTACCTTTCGCGCAATGGCAGAAGTTAAACTGGTTCGACGCACACAACGCACGAACAACTCAGTGGCCACTCAGCCGCAAATAGCTAAACCATCGCAGGCAAAAATTGTTGTTATCGGTGCCTCGACCGGTGGCCCACAAGCATTACAAGAAATATTGAAAGATCTACCGAGCACATTTCCATTACCAATTGTCATTGTGCAACACATCTCCACCGGTTTTACCGATGGGTTAGTTCGTTGGTTAAGCCAAAGCTGTGTGTTGCCAATCCATGTTGTTACCGAAAATCAGCTACTGCAGGGCGGACATGTTTATATCGCCCCAGAAGAAAAACACCTCGAAATCACCAAAGATAAACGATTAAAACTAGGCACGAGTGATAAAGAACACGGGGTCTGCCCTTCCGTTTCCCATTTTTTTCGTTCAGTGGCACAAACCTATCATTCATCTGTCATTGGCATACTGTTAAGTGGCATGGGGCGTGATGGTGCGGCTGAATTAAAACTATTGCGAGATTTAGGGGCAACCACTATTGCACAAGATCAAGAAAGCTCAGTCGTGCATGGCATGCCCGGTGAAGCAATCCGACTCGGTGGCGCAAGCCATATTTTGCCCGCGTCAGCTATTGCATCCACCCTCTGCAGTCTTATTACACCATCCGATACTATCGGATGTTAGTTGGATTAATGTTTATGTTAGAAAAACATCGTGGTACATCAGTATTAATCGTCGAAGACAGTGCAACACAGGCGGATCAATTACGCTTTTTTCTGGAAAAACATGGCTTCCTCGTCACAGTCACTTGCAATGGTAAAGAAGCCTTAGCATCACTGCAGCAACATATCCCAGCCGTTGTGATCAGCGATATCGTGATGCCACAACTCAATGGTTACGAACTCTGTACTGCAATTCGTAAAGATCCTCGGACAGCTCATTTACCTGTGGTGTTATTGACCGCCTTATCCAGCCCGCGTGATATTTTGCTGGCACTGGAATGCAAAGCGGATCATTTCATCACCAAACCATACAGTGAAACGTATCTACTATCCCGAATGGAAAGTATTTTGGAGATGATCCGTTTACGTAAGAATGGCCAGATCCCTGAAGCCTCAGAATCAGATATCTATTTTCAAGGCGAATGGTTTCATATTTCTGCCGCCAGACAACGCATATTAGATCTGTTGATCTCAACGTATGAATCAATGGTGCAGCGCAATCAGGAATTATTGACCGCGCAAAATGAACTGCGGGAAAGCAATCTCAAGCTGGAACTGGCCGTTGATGAAGCCACAACCGCAAAACAACAAGCACACCTCATGCTGGAAGAATTATCCCGACGAGACAGTGCGATCCGAAAAACCAATGAAGAACTGCATTTAATTCATAGTATTGAATCATTGATTAATCAAAATAATGACTGGCAGTCATTGTTCCGTCTGGTCAGTGAAAAATTATGTAACGCCAGACAATTTGGTATCCGGGATTTTGTTCGCATCAGCCTGACGGAACTTGATAATAACGCCGCAGATAACAAAGTATGTCTGCAAGATGCGTGCTGCCATCAATGTGAATTGCCATCCGCCGTTATTGAACATGCTGGGCCAGTTTCAATGTCGTGTCACCCAACCGGGGCTGCAGCCGGTAAAATCACCATCCCGTTATTAGCTAAGAATAAAATAGTCGGCGTATTGTGTTGCCAGATAGAGACAGGCTATCAACTCAACGAACAACAACGCGAATTGTTAAGCTCCCTTGGTCGACAACTGGGCATGGCCTTAGAAAATATTCGTTTATATGAAGAAGCTCGCGCGCTGTCATTGCACGATCCATTAACCGGGCTAGCCAACCGCCGTTATCTGGATATCAGTTATGCGAATCAAGTTGCTCGCTCTAAACGACATGCACAACCTTTTTCTCTGATGTTATTGGATATCGACCACTTCAAACTCTATAACGACAACCATGGGCATGGCCAAGGCGATCGTATTCTGATCCAGGTCGCTGATGTTCTACGAGACTCGATCCGCAGCACCGATCTGGCGGTTCGTTATGGCGGGGAAGAGTTTTTATTGCTGATCAGTGATAGTAAAGCGGATGCTGCCTTTGAGTTGGCTGAACGGATCCGCCTTCAAATCGCCGGTGAAATCGGTGTGACCATTAGTATCGGTATTGCTGATTATCGGGCTAATGACAGCTTAGACACGCAAATTTTGCGCGCAGATACTGCGCTTTATAAAGCTAAACATGCCGGGCGGAACCGGGTAGAAGTGGAATAATTGAAATAACAGGTATAAAAAAGGCGCTTTAAGCGCCTTTTTTATCATCATCGACGATTAACAATAACCATTCGACATCAAACGCTGATAACGCTGTTTCAACAACTCAGTCGTATTCAGTTGCTGTAATTCTTTCAAATCAGCCTGAATGCGTTGTTTTAACAAACTCGCCATTTCATCCACGTTACGATGTGCGCCACCCAACGGCTCCGGCACAATACCATCGATCAGTTTCAATTCTTTCAGGCGAGTTGCCGTGATGCCCATAGCATCTGCCGCCACACTGGCTTTATCAGCACTTTTCCACAGAATAGAAGCACAGCCTTCCGGCGAAATTACGGAGTAAGTCGAATATTGCAGCATATTAACACGATCTCCTACCCCGATCGCCAATGCACCGCCCGATCCGCCTTCACCGATCACGGTACAAATTACCGGTACTTTCAGGCTGGACATCACTTTCAGATTTCGTGCAATCGCTTCTGACTGACCACGTTCTTCTGCCCCCACCCCTGGATATGCACCCGGCGTGTCGATAAACGTGATGATTGGCATCTTAAAACGCTCAGCCATATACATCAGACGAAGTGCTTTACGATAACCTTCTGGCTTTGGCATACCAAAGTTACGTTTGATCTTTTCTTGGGTATCGCGACCTTTCTGATGACCAATCACCATCACTGGCTGACCATCTAAACGTGCAATACCACCCACGATCGCTTTGTCATCGGCAAATGCACGATCACCCGCCAGCTCATCAAAATCAGTAAAGATACGAGCCAGATAATCTTCGGTGTAAGGACGCTGTGGATGGCGCGCCACCTGCGAAATTTGCCATGCACCCAGATCAGAAAACAGCTTTCTGGTCAGTTCTTCATTTTTCTTTTCCAGATGTTTAATTTCATCTGTCAGATCCACACTGCCACCGACATTCTCACTGACATGTCTCAGTTCTTCGATTTGTGCCAGCAGTTCAGCAATAGGTTGTTCAAATTCCAGAAAGTTCATATTCATAATTTGTATCCGAAATCGCTACTCAAATATCAGTTCAACGTCTTGCTTGCCCACCTGGGCCCGCAGCTCGTTCAGTAGTTGATCGGTTGGCGTTACCCGCCATTCGGTCCCCAACGTCAGTTGTCCCTGTGCACCCGACCTGCGATAGCAGATATGCACAGGACACACCCCGGCACGATGGGGCGTTAATATCTCAGGCAAATTACGCATAAAGCGATCTGCCATTTCAGATTGCGTGACTTTAACCCGCAATCCCCGCGCATGACGAGCACGCGCATCTTCAATCTCTAACACTTCGCGGGCCGACATTTTAATGCCCCCCGCATACTCGTCAAAGCTGATTTGACCAGTTACCACTAAAATCCGGTCTTTTTGCAGCAATGACTCATATCGTTCTAACGCTTCACTGAACAAAGTAATGTCCAGACGCCCGGAACGATCGTCTAATGTCAGTATCCCCATCTTGGTTCCGCGCTTGGTTACCATGATGCGGGCATTTAACACCAGACCGGCAGCCACCGCCGGTTTATCACGCTCTGTTGGTTGCAGATCGCATAAACGGCCGGAAGTATAATGCTTTAGCTCTGCCAAGTATTGATTTATTGGATGGCCCGTTAAATATAAACCGAGTGTTTCCCGTTCGCCATCTAACCATTTCTGATCCGACCACTCGGGTACATCAGCAAATGTCGGGGTAGGTAATACACCATCATCTGCAAAAATGTCGCCAAACAGATCATTTTGTCCCAACGCTTTATCTTTCGCTTGCTGCTCGGCAGCCTTCATCGCTTCTTCCAGCGACGCCATTAATGCAGCCCGATGCGGGCCTAACCGATCTAGTGCGCCAGCATAGATCAGTTTTTCCATCACGCGTTTATTTAGCCGTTTGATATCCACTCGGTTACAGAAATCGAACAGATCTTTAAATGGCCCGCCCTCATTCCGAGCGGCAATAATCGCTTCAACCGGGCCTTCGCCAACACCTTTTACCGCACCAATACCGTAAACCACTTCACCACGTTCATTCACGGTAAAGCGATATTGCCCGGAATTCACATCTGGCGGGATCAGTTTCAGCCCCATGCGCTGACACTCATCGACCAAGGTCACGATCTTGTCGGTGTTGTCCATATCGGCAGTCATTACTGCCGCCATGAATTCAGCGGGGAAATGCGTCTTCAACCACAATGTTTGGTAAGAAACCAGCGCATAGGCGGCCGAGTGCGATTTGTTAAATCCGTAGCCGGCGAATTTCTCCACCAGATCGAAGATGTGCATCGCCAACTCGCCATCGACGCCATTACTAACCGCTCCGGATTCAAAACCAGAACGCTGTTTAGCCATCTCTTCCGGTTTTTTCTTACCCATCGCACGGCGCAACATATCGGCGCCGCCCAGCGTATAACCGGCGAGGGTTTGCGCGATCTGCATAACCTGTTCTTGATACAGGATGATGCCGTAAGTCGGTTCCAGAATCGGCTGCAACGACTCATGCTGCCACTGAATATCGGGGTAGGAGATCGCTTCACGACCATGTTTACGGTCGATGAAGTTATCCACCATGCCCGACTGCAACGGGCCGGGGCGGAACAACGCCACCAATGCGATCATATCTTCAAAGCAGTCTGGCTGCAGACGTTTGATCAGATCTTTCATACCGCGCGATTCCAACTGGAACACCGCCGTTGTTTCAGAGTTTTTCAGAATTTTGAAAGACGTTGGATCATCCAGCGGGATCGCCGCAATATCGACCGGCGGTTTACCTTCTTTCGCCAGACGAGGATTGATCATATCCAGCGCCCATTTGATGATAGTAAGCGTACGCAAGCCGAGGAAGTCGAACTTCACCAGCCCCGCATATTCCACATCATTTTTATCAAACTGGGTAACTGGCTGTAAGCCTTGGTCATCACAATAAAGCGGGGCGAAATCGGTAATTTTGGTCGGCGCGATAACCACACCACCGGCATGTTTACCAGCATTACGAGTGACACCTTCCAGCTTGCGCGCCATATCAATCAGCGCTTTAACTTCCTCATCCTGCTCGTATAACTCAACCAGCTTCGGTTCAGCATCAAAGGCTTTCGCCAGTGTCATCCCTGGATCGGGTGGGATCAGCTTCGAGATACGATCCACAAATCCATACGGATGCCCCAGTACACGGCCCACGTCGCGCACTACCGCTTTGGCCGCCATGGTACCGAAAGTAATGATCTGCGATACCGCTTCACGGCCATACATCTGTGCGACGTGATCAATCACCTCATCACGACGGTCCATACAAAAATCGACGTCGAAGTCAGGCATCGAAACACGTTCCGGGTTCAGAAAACGTTCGAACAGCAAATCGAGCGCCAGCGGATCCAAGTCAGTGATTTTCAGTGCATATGCCACCAGACTACCCGCGCCCGACCCACGCCCCGGCCCGACAGGAATATCGTTATCTTTCGACCACTGGATAAATTCCATTACAATCAGGAAGTAACCAGGAAAGCCCATCTGGTTGATAACTTTCAGCTCGATGTCCAGACGCTCATCGTAGGCAGGGCGTTTTTCTGCTCGTACCGCCGGATCAGGAAAGAGAAACTCGAGGCGATCTTCCATCCCCTCTTTTGATTTCATGACCAGAAAATCTTCTGTGGTCATCTCGCCAGTCGGAAATTGCGGGAGGAAGTATTCGCCCAACCGGACAGTAACGTTACAGCGTTTAGCGATTTCAACGCTGTTAATTAATGCTTCGGGAATATCTTTGAACAGCTCACACATTTCATCTTGTGTGCGCAGATACTGCTGATTACTAAACCGTTTCGGGCGGCGAGCGTCATCTAGTGTATAACCATCATGGATGGCAACCCGGATCTCGTGCGCGTCAAAATCATCTTTATTCAGGAACACCACATCATTGGTCGCGACCACCGGCAAATCATGCTGCACAGCCAACTCAACCGCCATGTGCAGATAGGTTTCTTCGTCTAAACGGCCAGTACGGATCAGTTCCAGATAAAAGCGATCGGTAAAATGCTGTTGGTAAAATGCTGTACAGCGCTCGACCATTGCCTGATTGCCTTTCAGCAAGAATTTGCCGATATCCCCCATCCGTCCGCCGGATAATAAAATGACACCGCCAGCGTGTTCTGCCAGCCATGCTTTATCAATAACCGGACGCCCTTGAATATGGCCGCGGAGATAACCTTTTGATATCAATTGGATGAGATTTTGCTGCCCAGCGTTATCCATTGCCAAGCCGACCAAACGAAACAGCTCATCGCCCAGCTCTTCACTTTGCACCCAGAAATCGACACCGATAATGGGCTTAATGCCTTTACCGTGGGCATCACCATAAAAACGCACCAAACCGCTTTGGTTCATCTGGTCTGTTAACGCCATGGCCACCATTTTATCTTCGGCAACGCGCGCGACTAATGGCTTGATCTTTTGCAGACCATCCACCATCGAAAAATCAGAATGAATATGAAGATGAACGAAACGCGGTTCGGCCATGATGTTTCCTGTTTAGACGAGGCCTAAAGCCAGTTTAACCGGTTTAAAACTACGGCGATGTACAGATAACGCGCCATGTTCAGCCAAAGCAGCTAAATGCTGAACTGTGGGATACCCTTTATGCTGAGCGAAACCATATTGCGGATATTGCAGATCTAATTCTGCCATTTCGCGATCGCGAGTTACTTTAGCTAAGATAGAAGCGGCACTAATTTCTGCAACCAGACTATCCCCTTTTACCACGGCTTGCGAAGGCATCATCAGTGCAGGGCAACGATTGCCATCAATCAGCACAAATTCGGGTTGGATAGGTAATCCAGCGACTGCGCGCTGCATGGCTTTCATTGTGGCCTGCAAAATATTGAACTCATCAATTTCAGCGGCAGAACAACGACCGATGGCAAACGCCAAGGCGTTTTCGCGGATAATATCAAATAACGCGTCGCGTTTTTTTTCCGATAATTTTTTGGAATCGTTAAGACCAGAGATAGGCCGGGCTGGATCAAGGATCACCGCCGCGGTGACGACATCCCCGACCAGCGGACCACGACCAACTTCATCCACACCGGCAATTAACTGGTATGGAGGGTAGTTAAATGTGCTCATATACGCCCTTGTAATACGTCGAGAACAGCTTGTGCCGCTTGTTGATCCGCATCACAGCGGATCAATTCATGCAAATGGGTAAATTCGTTTAGTAATGCCTGATTATCTTGTTGCAGATAACCGCTAACCGCCGTGGCTAATTTATCAGGCGTACAATCAGGCTGGATCAGTTCAGGCACTAATTTTCGACCCGCTAATAAATTAGGTAAAGAAAAGGTGCGGATTTTTACTAACTTTTCACCAATCCAAAATGTGAATGGTTTTACTTTATAAGCGACCACCATCGGACGTTTCACCAGCATGGCTTCCAGTGTTGCTGTGCCCGATGCCAATAAAATAACATCTGCTGATGTCATGACTTGTCTTGCTTGCCCATCCACCAACGTCATCGGTAATTCAGGCGCGATTTGCTGTTTAATGCTTTCAAATTGCTGACGACGCCGCGCGTTAACCAATGGCACTACAAATTGCAATGTTGGATATTGCGCACGCAATAGCTGGCAAGCTTGTAAAAATGGCGGCGCCAGCATTTCCACTTCACCACCGCGACTACCGGGCAATACCGCCAATACGGGGGCATCGAGTTTCAACCCCAACAACTCTCTTGCCGGAGCAACTGGTGAAGTCAGAGGAATGGCATCCGCCATGGTATGACCAACAAATCGGCATGGTGCGTTATGTTGATCATAAAATGCTTTTTCAAACGGCAAAAACGCCAGCACCATATCAGTCGCCGCTTTGATCTTGTGGATCCGGCTCTGCCGCCATGCCCAGACTGATGGGCTAACGTAATGGATGGTTTTGATACCCGCTTGTTTGAGCTTCAACTCAACGCCGATATTAAAATCCGGTGCATCAACACCAATAAAAATATCCGGTGGGTTTTCTTTAAAATAACGAATGATTTGCCGACGAACTTGCAACAATCTTGGCAAGCGGCCCAGTACTTCCACCAGACCCATCACCGAAAGCTCTTCCATCTCGAACAAGGTCTCGATACCAAGTTCCTGCATACGCGGACCAGCAATACCGACAAATTCACAATCAGGATGGAGTTGTTTGAATTGACGCATCAGACCCGCAGCAAGAATATCGCCGGAAACTTCTCCGGCGATAATTCCTATACGCAACGGCCGCTTGATAGCGGATAGATCAAGGGCGAATGATGCCACGCTCATTCTTTTTCAGGAATTCAACAAAAGGAGCAACAGCCGGTTCATCCTGCGCCATAGCTTCCAGCACAGGCATCACTTCATCCAGTGTCTTGCCACTACGATAAAGCTCTTTGTATGCCCGTTTTACCGCAGAAATCGCTTCTGCAGAGAAACCACGACGGCGCAACCCTTCGCTATTGATACCAAATGGTGTTGCATAATGGCCTGCAGCCATGACATACGGTGGCACATCTTTGTTCAGAGCCGCCATACCAGCAATGAACGCATGAGAACCCACACGGCCAAATTGATGAATAGCCGCTAAACCACCAAAGATCACCCAATCACCGATGTGAACATGACCCGCCAGTGTTGCGTTATTGGCAAAAATACAGTCATCCCCGATCATACAATCATGCGCAACGTGTACATTAACCATGAACAGGTTACGACTGCCGACTTTGGTCAAGCATTGATCCTGCACTGTGCCACGATGGAATGTGCAGTGTTCGCGGATCACATTAGCGTCACCAATCTCCAGAAAAGTACGCTCACCGGCATATTTCTTGTCCTGGCAATCTTCACCAATGGAGGCAAACTGATAAATCTTATTATTACGGCCAATTTTAGTTGGCCCTTTAATGACCACATGAGAACCAACCCATGTGCCTTCGCCGATCTCAACTTCATCGTCAACACAAGTGAAGGCACCAATTTCTACATTGGCACCAATGACTGCGTTTGGATGAACAATCGCTGAAGTATGAATTTTAGCGCTAGGATCGATCACAGGTCTTCTCTCAACGTTTGGCGCACATGAGTTCGGCTGAACAAACGACCTCACCATCTACTGTGGCGACACCTGTAAATTTGGCAATACCACGGCGTTCTTTCAGGTATTCAACATCCAGCACCAATTGATCTCCTGGCACAACAGGACGTTTGAAACGTGCATTGTCGATCGATGCAAAATAATACAATTCGCCTGGATTTGGTTTACCGACCATACGGAAAGCCAGAATACCGGTAGCCTGAGCCATTGCTTCCAGAATCAAAACACCTGGGAATACTGGCTTTTCCGGAAAGTGTCCTTGAAAAAATGGTTCATTAAATGAAACATTTTTAATTGCTCGTAATACTTTGCGCTCTTCTGACATTTCATAATGAACGACACGATCCACCATCAAAAAAGGGTAACGGTGAGGCAGCAGCTGTAAAATATCTTGAATATCAAGCTGATTGAGTTCGTTGTTCAAACCAGGATCCTTTTACTTTTGTTCTTGCTTAGCGAGCAATTTCTCAATATTGGACAGACGCTTATACATATCATCGATGTGTAATGTACGCGCTGCGGTTTTTCGCCATTCTTTATTGGATTGAGCAGGTATACCGGAAGAGTATAACCCAGGCTCCGTAATAGAGCGCATGACCATGGCCATACCAGTGACCGTAACCTGATCACAAATTTCAATATGACCATTAAAGACGGAAGCTCCGCCTATGATACAATATTTGCCTATCTTGGTACTACCGGCAAATGTAGCTGCACCCGCAATAGCTGTGCCGTAACCGATTTCAACGTTATGCGCAATCTGGCATAAATTGTCGATAATCACATTATCGGCAATTCGGGTATTATCAATAGCACCGCGATCAATGCAGGTATTGGCGCCAATTTCGACCCGATTACCGATGATCACACCACCCAATTGTGGAATTTTTATCCATTCGCCACGCTCATTTGCGTAACCAAAACCATCAGCCCCAATCACCGTACCTGACTGGATCAGGCAATCACTACCAATTTGTACGTTGTGATAGATAGTAACATTGGCCCATAACTTAGTTTTGGCACCTAACTTACTGTTTTGGCCAACAAAACAACCTGCACCAATAATAACGCCATCACCCAGAACAACCCCTGACTCAATAACTGCATTGGCACCAATCGCGACATTTGTTCCCAACACAGCATCGTCAGCAATGACCGCTGTCGAATGTATGCTCACAGCTGGAGCAGGTGTGGTATCTAACAGCTGAGCTACACGGGCAAAGCCAACGTAGGGATCTTTCACTACCAGCGCATTTGTTTGACACGCAGCCAAATCAGCTTCTCGAAGCAAAACCGCACTGGCTTGAGTCACTGACAGATGCTTTTGATATTTACTGTCAGATAAAAAACTGATCTCGCCAGTCTGAGCGGTTTCCAGATTTGCTATACGCTGGATTACCACATTGGCATCGCCATGCAGTTCCGCACCCAAATGCTGAGCGAGTTGTTCCAGGGTGATGGTCATATTACTTAGTTGCCTTTACTAACTTGTTGGATCACTTTAGCTGAAATGTCATTTTTATCATTGGTATATACTACAGCCTGACGATTCAGCACCATGTCATATCCGTCTGATTTTGCAATCGATTCAACGCTGGTCTGAATTTTTTCGAAGACTTTTTGTTGTTCTTCATTAAAACGACGACGTTGATCTTCCTGTAAAGCTTGGCCTTTCAGATTAAAATCAGCCTGCAATTCAGCCAGTTTACGTTGTGATTTAGTACGTTCATCAGCGCTCATAAATGATTCATTTTTTTTCAGCTTAGCCGCTAAAGCCTGACCATCGCTTTCCATACGTTGCATGTCACGTACGCGAGAATCAAATTCAGTTTTCAGCTTGCTTTCAATCGCCTTACGCTGCGGAATTTCACGTAAAACTTTGCCAATATCCACTACAGCAATATTTGCATCAGCAGCCTGAACTGATGCCGCAGAACCCAAAGACAGCATAGCGATAGATAAAGCAGCAACACGCATCATGGTTTTCACTTATATAACTCCCTTTTGACGCAATTAGAATGTGCGTCCGATATTAAAGTTAAAGACTTCAGTTTTGTCGCCCGGCATTTTCTTCACCGGTTTGGCAAACGAGAACACCAGTGGTCCCATTGGAGACAACCACTGTAATGACATACCTACAGACATGCGGAGATTTGATGGGCTAGAGTAGTCGTAATAACGATCACAAGCATAACCACAGGTATAAATACTGTCATTGAACGTTGTATCCCACACAGTACCCACGTCGTAGAATACGGTAGTTCGCAATTGATTTCGATATGTGTCACTGATGAACGGCGTTGGCACAATCAATTCCGCCGAGGCAACAGCAATAGCATTACCACCGATAGATTTATCTTCTGGATAAACAACCGAACCACTCACAATAGTACGGTCTAACTGAATGCCTCTTGGCCCAACAGAGTTAGACTGGAAGCCGCGCATCCATTGACTACCACCGGCGTAATAATTTTCAAAGAATGGCAGAACCTGGTTGTAGCCATTCTTCTGACCATAACCATTACCATAGGCCGTTTTGAACCGGCCAGAAACAACCCACTGATGATCACGATCAAATGGATAATAATGTGCATCTTCAAAGCTGACTTTATAAAACTGCAAGTCAGAACCAGGCACTGTGATCTTACCTGAGGTTTGTTGGCGGTTACCCTGTGTCGGGAACATACCTTTATCTAAATTATTGCGCGTCCAAGTCAGTGACACATCATAATCATTGAATATGGCATGACCATCTTCTGTTACATCAATCGAATTGATAAACCAGAATTTGTTGATTTGTGCATAGTTGGTTGTTTGGGATAGTTTGTTATGTTCATAACCCAGACCATACTCAAGAGTATTCAGTTCATCCAATGGATAACCTAACGTCGCTTTAGTACCAACAGTTTCATTATCATAGTCAACCAGATTAGCGTCACCAGCAGTAAACTTGTTGTAATAGACTTTACCGCCGAGGCTAACACCATCTACGGTGAAATAAGGATCAGTAAAACTCAGCTCAACATTCTTGCTGTACTTATTGGTTTCGAAATTAATCGCACCTTTATTACCGGAACCAAAGAAGTTGTCTTGTGAAATACCGGCTTGGAAGCTAACACCAGATTCAGTGCCATAACCAACACCACCGTTGATAGAGCCAACTGAGCGTTCTTTGACATCGACATCAAGGTCAGCTTGATCTTCATGTCCTGGAATACGATGTGGTTGAATATCGACTTTTTCAAAATAGCCCAGTTTTTCTAAGCGAGATTTTGAACTTTCAATTTTATCGCCAGATAACCAAGTCCCTTCCATTTGACGCAGTTCGCGGCGTAATACTTCATCTTTGGTGACTTGGTTACCCGTAATGTTAATTCGGCGCACATAGACGCGAGGGCCCGGTTCCACATTGATGTTCAAATCAACTTGTTTCGTCTCATCGTTCATCGTTGGGTAGGTATTTACTTTCGGATATGCATAACCAAAACGACCGAGATATTTAGACAAAACCTCTTCGGTATGCGTCACATCTGCAGCTGAGTACATAGCACCCTTTTCCAACGGAATCAGTGTGCGCATTTCACCACTATGACCTTCAAGATTACCTTTCAGATCAATATTGTTAACCGTGTATTGTTCACCTTCATGAATATTCAACGTAACGTACAAACCCTTGCGGTCTGGTGTCATTGAGACTTGCGTTGAATTCACTTTGAATCGGGCATAACCACGGTTCATATAAAAAGAACGCAGTGTTTCGATGTCGGCTTCCAGTTTCTGCTTCTGATATTTCTGATCGGCCATGAAGTTCCACCATGGCACATCATCACGCAGAGACAGCTGAGCAATCAGTTTTTCTTCTGGGAATTTGGTATTACCGACAATGTTGATCTGCTGGATCTTAGCAGAAACACCTTCGATAAATTTGAATTTCAGGTTTACACGATTACGAGGCAACGGTGTCGCAATAGCCTGTACTTTGGCTGAGTATTTACCCACGCCATAATAAAAGTCTTCCAAAGATTTTTCGAGTGATCGAAGCATAGTTCGATCTAAGGCATCGCCAACACGAACACCACTGGATTCCAGTGTTTGTTTCAGCTGGTCTTCTTTAATGTCTTTATTGCCTTCAAACTCTATCTGACTAATTGTTGGGCGTTCTTTAACTTGCACAACCAAAACATCACCATCGCGTGACATTTTAATATCGTCAAAGTTACCTGTTGAATAGAGCCGTTTAACCGCATTTGCACTGGCATTACTATCCAGTTTATCACCAACACGAATAGGTAAATTCAATAATGCAGCACCCAAAGTAACACGCTGCAATCCTTCAATACGGATGTCTTTTACCGTAAAGGCATCAGCCGCCTGAGCCTGTCCAATTACACTGCATGCCAACAGGCACGATGCAGCCAAAACTTTATTTACCGCCATGTTGTATTGAGATCCTTGTCTATCCGTTAAAAACGGGTGAAATCATTGAACAACGCAATAGCCATCAAACACATCAATACGGCTGCGCCAATCCGATAGGCAATATCCTGAACCTTCGCGGGAACTGGGCGACGTAATAGCGCTTCAATACCGAAAAACAGTAAATGACCACCATCCAGTACCGGCAAAGGTAATAAATTCATGATACCAAGGTTAACACTGATTAGTCCCAGAAAACCCAGGAAATAAACTAAACCAAATCCCGCACTATCCCCAGCCCCTTTTGCAATCGCAATAGGACCGCTCAAATTATCTACCGAAATTGCCCCGGTTATTAATTTTGCAACCACATCCAACGTCAGCTTGGTAACCTCAGCCATACGTTTTATAGCATGTGGAATGGCATCGACCGGACCATAACGAACCTCAGTCAGATATTTTTCCGGTAGTGGCTTAACCACAGGCATTAATCCGGCAAATCCGATGACTTGAGTTTTGGTTTCTTTGCGTGCGGGCGTCAATGTAACAGATATCGTTTGGCTATCACGTGATACCTGCAACTGTAATGGTATTTCCGGTGATTGTTGGATCGTTCGGGCAAAATTTTGCCAGTCAGTAACTACCTGTTGATTAACCGAGATTATTTTATCGCCAACCTTCAGGCCTGCTTTTTCTCCCGCACCATTTGGGGTGAGTTTAGCCAGCTCAAGTTGAACTTCGGGGGATAACGGGCTGAAGCCTAATTTTTTAAATGGTAATGGTTCATCAGGGCTTAACTTCCAATCACCTAATGGTAAACGGATTTGTTGTTGAAGACCTGCATCTGATTCAACTAACAGGTTTACATCTTGCTGACCAACCGCACTGACAAAACCATAACTGGCACCTTCCCAGTCAGTTACGGTTTGTTCGTTGATCCGTATAATCTGCATCCCTGAGCGCAAACCAGCCTGATAGGCAATAGATGAAGGAGTAACTTCACCGATCACAGGCTTAACACTCGGCGCTCCAATCAGAAAAACCAGCCAAAATGCAACCACGGCAAACACAAAATTAGCAAACGGCCCTGCCGCCACAATTGCAGCTCTTTTAGCTATCGACTGGTTATTAAAGGCTTGTGATTTGAGTTCTGCCGGAACAGCTTCTACACGCTCATCCAGCATTTTAACGTAACCACCCAGCGGGATCAGAGACAGAGAATATTCTGTTCCATCTTGCCCAGTTTTATTCCATAGAACTTTGCCAAACCCTAGGGAAAAACGCAGTACTTTTACACCACAGCGGCGGGCGACCCAAAAATGCCCCCATTCATGAACAGCAATCAGAATGATGAGCGCAATCAAAAATGACGCCAGATTCCATAATCCAGTACTCATGCAACTAACCTCGCAATTTGCTGACAGGCAGCTTGTCTGGCTTCAGAATCAATCATCAGGATGGTCTCTAAATCATGAACATTGTCATGTTTTAATCCGGCAAGCACCTCAGCAACGACACGATAAATATCAGTAAAACCAACATTACCGTCAAGAAAAGCTTCAACGGCAATTTCATTCGCTGCATTCAGTGCCGTTGTCGCACCCTGCCCGGCCCAACAAGCTTCAATGGCTAATTTAAGACAGGGATAACGAGTGAAATCAACAGGTAAAAAAGAAAGTTCACCAATACGGGAGAAATCCAGAGCACCAACACCGGAGGCTACACGCTCGGGAAAACCGAGTGCATGCGCAATAGGAGTACGCATATCGGGTTGCCCCATTTGTGCAAGTACCGAACCATCGCGGTATTGCACCATTGAATGAATAACGGACTGCGGGTGAATGATGACCTGAATTTGCTCTGGTGCGGCATTAAACAACCATTTGGCTTCAATAAACTCCAGCCCTTTGTTCATCATGGTTGCAGAATCGACAGATATTTTACGCCCCATCGACCAATTCGGATGCGTAACAGCTTGTTCTGGAGTAACAAAACTCATTTCATCCAATGGTGTATAGCGAAATGGGCCACCAGAACCTGTTAAGAGAATTTTATCAACGCCGGCAGCCAGTAAATCACAACGACCTAATGTTGATTGGGCATCTTTAGGTAAACATTGGAAAATAGCATTATGTTCACTATCAACAGGCAGTATATGTGCACCATAACGTTGTGCTGCATCCATAAAAAGGCGACCCGACATGACCAAGGCTTCTTTATTGGCCAGCAGGACCGTCTTTCCTTGTTCGATAGCAGCCATAGCGGGCAACAAACCCGCAGCGCCAACAATGGCGGCCATAACAATATCAACGGATGAATGCGCTGCAACTTGGCACAATGCATTACTACCCGACAGTACCTCTACGGTCAAGCCGTGAGAAGCTAAAGCGTTTCTCAATAACAAAGCTGATGCTTCATCGGCCATGACCGCAAAAGACGGACGAAATTCCAGACAATTTAACACCATTTGTGTTACGTCTTTATTAGCTGTTAATGCAGTTACGGCAAATCGTTCAGGATGTCGGCGTACGATATCCAGCGTACTGCGACCTATCGACCCAGTAGATCCGAGGATGGTCAAATACTGCATGGTTATAACCCTTAGCTTAATAACAGATAACTAATAACAAACACAGGCAAAGCCGCAGTCAGACTATCAATCCGATCCAAAACACCACCGTGACCCGGTAACAATGATCCAGAATCTTTAATCCCTGCTACCCGTTTAAACAGGCTTTCTGTCAGATCGCCCAACACTGACGCCAATACAGCCAATACTGAGCTGATGATAATAGCCACACTTTGCTGCATTTCCGTATGGTTTTTGAGAGTAACAACCACTGCCAATAATGTGGCCGCACCAACCCCACCTAATAAACCTTCAATAGTTTTATTCGGACTGACTGCGGGTAATAGCTTGCGAGAACCGAATGCCCGGCCAGTGAAATATGCGCCGGTATCCGCGACCCAGACCAGCGACATTACGAATAACAACGTCCAGCTGCCAACACGTGTATCGCTTTGGAAATGGTATCCACGCAACAGCACAAGTGACCAGAAAAAAGGCAATAACGTTGATAAACCGAATAACCAGAGTAGCCAAGGACGATTACGCCACCACGTTTCACATCCTGGATAGCGCATGATCATAACCAAAGCTAAGACCCACCATATGATTCCAGCTAATAAAACTGACCAAATCAATGGATCTATATATCCCTGTAAAACAGATCGTAATGGTGCAAAATAATAACTCGCCATCAATACAATTGTGTAGCTGATAGGGAAAAACAGACCTGAATCAGAAGAGGAAAAACGCCCCCATTCTCTGCCTGCAAGAAAAAACAATACGGCAGCTAACAGCGAAAAATATTCAATTGGTAAATAAAACAGCCAGCCAATTGCCAATGGGATTAAAATCGAAGCGGTTATAATTCTTTGTTTCAACGAAAGATATCCCTTTATTATGAATTATTGGCCGATGAAACCAGCCAGTTTTTTATCTGATCACCGGTGCAGCCAAAACGGCGCTCACGGGAAATAAATGAGGCAATTGCATCCAGAAACTGCTCTTCGCCAAAATCAGGCCAGAGCACTGGAGTAAAAAACAATTCAGCATACGCAATTTGCCAAAGTAAAAAATTGCTAACCCGATGATCACCACCGGTTCGAATCAACAGATCAACATCAGGAATATCAGCCATAGACAGATGTTCTGCCAGCAAAGCTTCATTAATTTGTTCTGGTTTTAGCGAACCATCGCAAATCTTGGCTGTAAGTTTCTGTGTCGCCTGTACGATATCCCAGCGACCACCATAATTAGCAGCAATGTTCAGCGTCAAACCATCATTATGAGCGGTTAAGCTTTCTGCCTCATTGATCTTCTTTTGTAGACGTTCACTAAAACCATGAATATCACCAATCACACGTAAACGAATGTTACTGTCATGCAACTTACGCACTTCTCGTGCCAGCACAAACATAAACAATTCCATTAACGCGGATACTTCTGTTTCTGGACGACGCCAGTTTTCACTGGAAAAAGCAAATAACGTCAGGGCCTTTATACCCATACGTGAAGCAGTGGACACCACTTGACGAACGGATGCCACTCCCGCTTTATGACCCGCAACACGAATTTTTCCGCGTTGCTGAGCCCAACGGCCATTACCATCCATAATGATAGCGACATGCTTCGGCAAAGATTGGTTCGCAATGTCCGAGATCGCATCCGGTAATGTCATTGATTCCTCCAGATAAAAAAGGCGCCATGCAGCAGACTGCACGGCGCCCGTACTATACCTGATTAGCAGCTTAGATTTCCATTAGCTCTTTTTCTTTAGCGGCTAACAAGTCATCAACCAGCTTCACAAAACTGTCAGTCAGCTTCTGAATTTCTTCCTGAGCACGACGATCATCATCTTCGGTGATGTCTTTATCTTTCAACAGGGCTTTCAGATCGGCATTGCAGTCACGACGAACGTTACGCACAGCAACACGAGCTTGCTCTGCTTCTCCACGCACCAGTTTAATCAAATCTTTACGACGTTCTTCAGTCAATGCTGGCAACGGTACACGAATAGTTGTACCTGCTGACGATGGGTTTAACCCCAGATCAGACGTCATAATGGCTTTTTCAACTGCCTGAATCATGGAACGGTCAAAAACGGAAACCGCCAGCGTACGAGAGTCTTCAACCACTACGTTGGCAACCTGACGCAATGGGGTCGCAGAACCATAATATTCAACCGTGATCCCGTCCAACAACGCAGGTTGTGCACGACCGGTACGGATTTTTGACATATGAGACTTCAGTGCTTCAACACTTTTAGTCATGCGATCTTTTGCATCAGTTTTAATTTCATTGATCACAATCTGTATCCTTTTTCGCTAGATTTGGCAGATGCTTCATATTAAAGACTTTATAGAGCCAAAACTAAAGTCTGATCATTTATTTTTGTGATGGATCAAAGTGCCTTCACGTTCACCCATGATCACCCGACGCAATGCACCCGGTTTATTCATGTTAAATACACGGATAGGCAGATTATGGTCGCGAGCCAGAGTAAATGCCGCCAGATCCATAATTTTCAATTCTTTGTCCAGAACTTCGTTGTAATCCAGTTCTGAATACAGTTCCGCATCTGGGAATTTAACTGGATCAGCAGAAAACACACCGTCCACTTTAGTCGCTTTCAATACCACTTCAGCTTCAATTTCAATACCACGCAGACACGCTGCAGAATCAGTGGTAAAGAAAGGATTACCTGTACCAGCAGAGAAAATCACTACACGACCATTACGCAGCAGGCTGATTGCTTCTGCCCAGTTGTAATCGTTACAGATACCTTGCAGATTGATTGCTGACATCAAACGGGCGTTTACATACGCACGGTGTAATGCATCACGCATGGCCAGACCATTCATCACGGTCGCCAGCATACCCATGTGATCGCCTACTACGCGGTTCATACCAGCTTTTGCCAGACCAGCACCACGGAACAGGTTACCACCGCCAATGACCAGACCGACTTCAACGCCCAGTTCGATCAGTTCTTTGATCTCCTGCGCCATACGGTCTAATACAGTAGGGTCGATACCAAAACCTTCGGCGCCCTGCAGGGCTTCGCCACTTAATTTCAGCAGAACACGTTTATATGCAGTTTTCGGATGAGTGCTCATAGGTCTATTTTCCGCTCATAGAAAGACCGCGACATATGTCGCGGTCTGTATTTAGCCGATGATTCGATTAGCCCTTCATGGCAGCAATTTGTGCCTGAACTTCAGCAGCGAAATCGGTTTCTTGTTTTTCGATACCTTCACCTACTTCAAAACGGATAAAGTCCTGAACATCAGCACCTTTCTGTTTCAGCAGGTCAGCAACCAGAATTGAAGGATCTTTAACAAATGGCTGACCAGTCAGAGAAATTTCACCAGTAAATTTCTTCATGCGGCCTTCAACCATTTTTTCTGCGATTTCTTTTGGCTTGCCAGAGTTAATCGCAATATCAACCTGAATTTCACGTTCTTTTGCAACGACTTCTGCAGAAACGTCTTCAGGTTTAACGAATTGTGGGCTGTTTGCAGCAACGTGCATAGCCAGATCTTTTGCCAGCTCAACATCACCACCAACCAGTTTGGTTACTACACCGATACGTGAACCGTGGATGTAAGTACCCAGGTTGTCGCCTTCAACGATCATAACACGACGCAGGTTCATGTTTTCGCCGATCTTAGCGATCAGGTTGTTCAGAGTTACCTGAACTGATTCACCGTTACCGAAGTCAGCATTTTTCAGTGCTTCAACATCAGAAATTTTGCCAGCCAGCGCGATGTCAGCTACTTTTTCGCCCAGAGCGCGGAAGCTTGCGTCTTTAGCTACGAAGTCAGTTTCGCAGTTCAGTTCCAGCATTACTGCAGTGTTACCAGCGCTACGAGCGATGATCACACCTTCAGCAGCAATACGGCCAGCTTTTTTAGCAGCTTTTGCCTGACCTGATTTACGCATGTTTTCAATGGCTAATTCGATGTCGCCATTGGCTTCGGTCAGTGCTTTTTTACAATCCATCATGCCTGCGGCGGTACGTTCACGCAGTTCTTTTACCATTGCAGCAGTAATATCTGCCATGTCATCCATCCTCAATTAAGGTAAATGCCAGTTACAGTAAAAGGGGCCACCAGGGCCCCTTCAAACCTGTACGATTTGTTGTCAGGGCCTAACTAAAATTAGTTAGTTTCAACAAAACCGTCTTGTTCAGCTTGAACAACGATGTCCAGTTCACGAGCAGTGCGAACTGAATCAGCAGCAGCATTCAGGTACAGCTGTACAGCGCGGATTGCGTCGTCGTTACCTGGAATGATGTAATCTACGCCATCAGGATTAGAGTTAGTATCAACGATAGATACAACTGGGATACCCAGGTTGTTAGCTTCTTTGATAGCGATATGTTCGTGGTCAGCGTCAACTACGAACAGAACATCAGGCAGGCCGCCCATGTCTTTGATACCGCCCAGGCTCTTTTCCAGCTTTTCCATTTCGCGAGTACGCATCAGCGCTTCTTTCTTGGTCAGCTTTTCGAAAGTACCATCCAGAGATTGAGCTTCCAGATCTTTCAGACGTTTGATTGACTGACGAACAGTTTTCCAGTTAGTCAACATACCACCTAACCAACGGTGGTTAACGAAGAACTGGTCACAGCTCAGAGCTGCTTCTTTAACTGCTTCAGTAGCGGCACGTTTAGTACCAACGAACAGGATTTTGCCTTTTTTAGAAGCAACGCTAGACAGATAGTTCAGCGCGTCATCGAACATTGGAACAGTTTTTTCCAAGTTGATGATATGTACATTGTTGCGGGAACCGAAGATGAACGGCTTCATTTTTGGGTTCCAGAAACGAGTCTGGTGACCGAAGTGAACACCTGCCTGCAACATGTCGCGCATAGAAACTTTAGCCATTTTATTCCTCTTTGGGGTTGGGCCTCCACACATCCCTCACTCCGACCATGATTGGCACCCCGGAGCGGGTTATAGATGTGTGTGTGGTATGTAATGATTAATTTATGAAATCGGAGAGACTCTCCGTTCGGCGCGCTTTATACCATAAACCCGCTACGCGCGCCACTTCAAATGGGTAAAACAACGCATCTTATCTGGTTTAATACGCATTCTTCCTGTTGTTGAGACTAGCACTCATTTTCTATTGTCTATAAAATCGGGAAACATAGACCTGTCGGTCGGTTACAGGTTTTCAGTTCAGAGAATAATTATGTCCATCATTATTAAGACCCCAGAAGAAATCGAAAAAATGCGCGTGGCTGGCCAACTGGCTGCCGATGTTCTGGAAATGATCGCACCGTATATGAAAGCCGGTATCACCACCGAAGAGTTGGATCAAATTTGTCACGATTACATTGTGAATGTGCAGCAGGCAATTCCAGCACCGCTGAACTATCACGGCTTTCCGAAATCAACCTGCATCTCCATAAACCATGTGGTTTGCCATGGCATTCCTTCTGCAGATAAGAAGCTGAAGGATGGCGACATTGTGAATATGGACATCACCGTGATCAAAGATGGTTATCATGGTGACACATCACAAATGTTCATCATTGGTAAAGGCAGTATTCTCGCCGAACGCTTATGTCGCGTTGCACAAGAGTGTCTCTATCTGGCAATTAAAATGGTCAAACCCGGTGCGCGCCTGGGTGATTTTGCCGCGGCTATTCAAAAGCATGCGGAAGGTTGCGGTTATTCTGTTGTGCGCGAATATTGTGGTCACGGTATTGGTAAAGGCTTTCACGAAGAACCACAGGTTCTGCACTATGGTAAAGCCGGTACGGGTGCCATTATCAAGGCCGGTATGTGTTTCACCATTGAACCAATGATTAATGCCGGTAAACCGCAATGCAGCGTGTTGAAGGATGATTGGACGGTCGTCACGAAAGATCGTAGCTTATCAGCACAATGGGAACATACTTTGCTTGTTACCGAAGATGGATGTGAAGTCCTGACTTTACGTAAGGATGAAGAGCTGGATCGCGTTATTCATAACAGTTGATCCTACCCCGGCTCTACAATGATGTGGAGCCTAACCCTTTGGAATTGCTTATGCTTCCGGAACAACTTAACCCGAGTGCCATACCTGACGATCAACTGACTATCCCACATTGTAAAGAGTTATTGTCTCGTCTGCAGACTTGGTTACAAGAACAGTTTATGGCGCAGGAAGATGTCCTTGAACTGGTTGCTGCACGCTCAGAGTTTACCGATCAGCTGTTGACTCGTTTGTGGCAAAAATTTGGGCTCGACAAACATGCCTCACTGGCACTGATTGCCGTCGGTGGCTATGGTCGGGCTGAATTACACCCCTATTCCGATATTGACATTCTGGTGTTAAGCCAAAAAGCCATCACGCCAGCGCAAGGCGAAACCGTCAGCCAATTTCTCACGTTACTTTGGGATTTGCGTCTGGATATCGGCCACGCAGTTCGCAGCCTGAAAGAGTGTACGCAACAAGGTAAAGAAGATATTACTGTTGCTACGAATCTGCTGGAAAGCCGTCTGATCTGCGGTTCGGTTGCCACATTTAATGGCTTGCAAGAGTTATTACAGCCATCCAAATTCTGGCCGAGTGACGCCTTTTTCCGCGCTAAACGCGAAGAGCAGTTGTTACGCCATCAGCAATTCCAAGATACCGCCTTCCTGCTGGAACCCGATGTGAAAAGTAACCCCGGTGGTTTGCGTGATCTGCAAATCATTACCTGGATTGCTCGTCGCCAGTATGGCGCGATGTCATTGCAAGAGATGACCAGCTTTGGCTTCTTAAACCGCGCTGAATATCTGGAATTGCAAGATTGCCAGAATTTCCTATGGCGCGTGCGTTTTGCATTGCATTTAGCGATCCAAAAAAATGACAACCGTCTGTTATTCGATCGCCAACGGATGGTCGCGCAGATGCTGGGTTACCCCGGTGAAGGGAATGCGCCGGTCGAACAGATGATGAAACGTTTCTTTCAGACCGTACGCCGGATCACTGAACTGAACGAGATGCTGCTGCAGTTATTCGACGAAGCCATTTTAGGCAACGAGTCGACCAAAACGAAGTTACTGAATGAAAACTTCATTTTGCGCGGTACACATATTGATGTGTTAGAGCCTTCCATTTTTCAGGATGCACCGCATACCATTCTCGATCTGTTCTATCAGATTGCCGAAAATCCGGATATCACCGGGATCTACTCTTCTTGCCTGCGTGCCTTGCGTGACGCCCGCCGGTGTTTAGTGATTGCCCTACAAGAACTGCCGGAATGCCGCGAACGTTTTATGGCGATCTTGCGTCACCCGCGTGGCATTTCGCTGCCATTCAGTCTGATGCATGAACACGGTATTTTGGCCGCCTATCTGCCGCAATGGAGCCAGATTGTCGGGCAAATGCAGTTTGATATGTTCCATGCCTACACAGTTGATGAACACACACATCGTTTGCTGAAAAACATTTATCGCTTCCAGCAGGCAGAACGCGCCAAACTGCATCCGTTATTCTTTGAAACATACAATCGACTGAACAAACCGGAATTACTGTTTATTGCTGCACTGTTCCACGATATCGCGAAAGGACGCGGAGGCGATCATTCGGATTTAGGCGCGAACGATGCGCTCTATTTCTGTGAATTGCATGGTTTGGATCGTTATGAAGGACGTCTGGTTGCCTGGTTGGTGAAAAACCACCTGCTGTTCTCGGTCACTGCGCAACGTCGGGATATTTATGACCCCGATGTAATCACAGAATTTGCTCGTGTGGTGCGTGATGAAGAGCATTTGGGTTATCTCTATTGCCTGACAGTAGCGGATATCTGTGCAACCAATGATTCCTTGTGGAATGACTGGAAAGGGACGCTGCTGAAAGAGTTATTCTTCGCGACACAACGTGCATTACGTCAAGGGTTGGAAAACCCGCCAGATATGCGCTTGCGAATTCGCGAAAACCAACGCCAAGCCATGTTGATCCTGAAGATTCAGGGCTATGACGAACCCAAGGTCAACCAGCTGTGGTCTCAGTTTAAGGCTGATTACTTCCTAAGACACAGCTCGGAACAAATTGCCTGGCACTCTCGGCATATTCTCGACCATGCCGACAATGAAAAACCACTGGTCGTGTTTGGTAATCACAAAACCCGTGGCGGGAGTGAGATTTTCCTGTATTGCCGGGATATGCCAAATCTGTTTGCTACGGTCGCCGCCATTCTCGATCACAAAAATCTCGACATCCACGATGCTCAAATCATGAGCTCGAAAGAAAACTATGTCATGGATACTTTTGTGGTGATGGAACCGAATGGTGAACCGGTTGTAACTGATCGCGTGCCAATGATTATCCAATCACTGGAACAGGCGCTGACGCGTCCGGGATATTCCCTGCCGCCATCACGCCCGCTATCACGTCGACATCGTCAATTTAATGTGCCAACCCGGGTAACTTATCTGCCCGTTAAAGGCGACCATAAACACAGCTTGATCGAGCTGGTGGCACTGGATAGCCCCGGTGTATTAGCCCGGATCGGTTCGGTATTCCAGGCCTGCGAATTTGAAGTGCATGCGGCTAAGATCACCACTATCGGCGAACGGGTAGAAGACTTTTTCAGTCTGTCACGCCTGGATGGTTCGCCACTGACGGATGCCGATAAGAAAACGCTGGAAGAAAAATTGGTTGAAAAACTAAATCCAGCCGACGAAATGTGATAAAAAGAACCGTTTTTTTAGGGAGAGAAAAGAGAAATGTCTGACTTACAACGCATCATTGACGACGCATTTGAGCGTCGCGATACCATTACACCAACTAGCGTCGATCCAATTGTTCGTGAAGCGGTGCTGCAAACTATCGACATGCTGGATGCAGGTCAGATCCGTGTAGCTGAAAAGCTGGCTGGGGAATGGGTAGTTCATCAATGGGTGAAAAAGGCAGTTCTGCTGTACTTCCGCATCAATGATAACGCGGCACTGCAAGGTGCTGGCACTCAGTATTATGACAAAGTGCCTTTGAAATTTGCTGACTACACCCCTGAACGTTTCAAACAAGAAGCGATCCGTGTTGTGCCACCAGCAACTGTGCGTAAAGGTTCTTTCATCGCTCGCAACGCAGTATTGCTGCCATCTTACGTCAACATCGGCGCATATGTTGGTGAAGGCACCATGGTTGATACATGGGCAACTGTCGGTTCTTGCGCGCAGATCGGTGCGAACGTGCATCTGTCTGGTGGTGTTGGTATCGGTGGTGTTCTGGAGCCGCTGCAAGCTGGCCCTACTATCATTGAAGACAACTGCTTCATTGGCGCTCGTTCTGAAGTAGTAGAAGGCGTGATCGTCGGTGAAGGCTCAGTTATTTCTATGGGCGTATTCATCGGTCAGTCTACCCGTATTTATGACCGCGAAACTGGCGAAATCCACTACGGTAAAGTGCCTGCCGGTTCAGTAGTTGTTTCTGGTTCTCTGCCATCTAAATGTGGCAAATACAGCCTGTACGCTGCAGTGATCGTGAAAAAAGTAGATGCGAAAACCCGCTCTAAAGTAGGTATCAACGGTCTGCTGCGCAGCATCGACGATTAATTTTGTCTGCTGATACACAAAGTTAATAAAATAACGTCCCGTCATGGGACGTTATTTTTTGTGTCACTTCACAGAGTTAAGCGGCGATTTGTGCCGTTCACAGCAGAAATCTGGAAAAGAGCATACATATCCCATACAGTAGTCAGTTCGGATTGCATCCTCTTTTTGCTGTAGAGAATTATGTCGCTGAAAGCTATTGCTCAGGAATTAGGTATTTCGATCACCACCGTCAGTCGTGGCCTGAATGGTTACAGTGACGTGGCTGAACACACCCGACAACTGATCATGGCCGCAGCCGAAGCACGTGGTTATCAGCCAAATGCGTCCGCACGTCGTTTGAAAACAGGCCGTACTGATGCAGTCGGGTTGGTTTATCCGATGGTTACTGCCGCACTTTATGACCCGATTTTGCTGGATATTGTCGCTAATATCACCAGTGCCTTTGCGGATATTAATATAGATATCGTAATGGTATCGGATCAGGAGCATAACGGGCACTCTCCGTACATTCGCCTGATAGAAAGTGGACGGGTCGATGCACTGATAGTCATGGACGTATTAGACGATGATCCCCGCGTCAACTATCTGCAATCACGCGGTCATAAATTCCTCGCCTTTGGTCGTTGCAATACAACGCAACCCTATGCCTGGATTGACTTTGACTGCGAATCTGGAAGCCGCCAAGCTGTGCGTTATTTTTTAGAAAAAGGACATCAGCGAATAGCTTTTCTGGGCGGTAACGATCAACGAGCTTTCATCAACCAGCGGAAAGATGGATTTATTAAAGAGATGAAAGCAGCAGGGATACCCCTTCCTGAACATTACATTCTGGAGTTAGCACGAAATCGCCGGAATGGGCTTGCTGCAATGAAAGAGATCCTTACCTACAAGGATCGACCTACCGCTATTTTGATCGATAGCGGTATGCTGGCTGATGGCGCAATCATGGCCACAGAACAAGCAGGACTGGTACCCGGAGAAGATATTTCATTTATTACTTATGATGATTTACCACCGGATACAATTTCAGACTGTCAAATGACAAGCGTACATCTATCCACTTCTGAAAAGAAAAGTAAACAAATTGCAGCCATGACGCTCGCTCTCATCCAAGGAGAAAAACCAGACAATCTGCATGTTCTGTGGGAACCTGAAATTGTCGAAGGTAATACAGTAAAAGATCTCCTTTCCTCTATCTGAATATCTGATCCTCAATCAAAAAACGTTAACTAGCTCTCACTTCTATTTTACATATTGATGTCATTTTGCACTTAATCACAAATCCAAAACGTTTCGGTATTGATCCGAAACGTTTTGGATTACCTTTCTGCCATCAGATTTACCATTGCAACTTATTTCTGGCGGAGCATTAAATCAATGAAGGAAAGCGTAGTTCATCTGCAAGGCAACACGTCTGACCTGATCATTCAGACCCACCCGGTCGTTGAGATTTTATATTGGGGCGACAAAATATCGGGTGTGGAAGCCAATGCGATTCAGGCAGTAAAACGTGCGGTGCCGAATGGTCGTTTGGATGTTGATACACCTGTGTCAATTAGCCCAGAACACGGTCGCGGTGTATTCAGCAGCCCGGGCATGGAAGGCAATCGTCAGGGGCTGGATTGGTCACCTGTATTCGAATTCAAAACTATTCAGCAAGACGGTAATCATCTGTTGATCACCACCGAAGATCAGATCGCCGGTTTAAAACTGGTTTGTGAGCTGAAATTAGACTCACAAACCGATGTCTTGCAGATTCGTAACACGCTAACCAACTTAAAATCAGCAACTTATCAGGTTGATCGTTTAGCAGTGACGCTGCCCCTACCTGAACGTGCAGACGAGTTAATGGCTTTTCACGGCCGCTGGGTGCGAGAGTTCCAGCCACATCGCCTCAAAGTGAAACACGGTGGTTATCAGCAGGAAAATCGCCGTGGTCGTACTTCCCACGAATATTTCCCCGGTTTTATGCAAGGAACAACCAGTTTCAGCGAACAACAAGGTGAAGTCTGGGGATTCCATCTGGCTTGGAGCGGTAATCACCGTTTACGTTCCGATGTGAAAACTGATGGTCGTCGTTTTGTGCAGGCAGAGGCGCTCTATTTCTCTGGTGAAATTACACTGACCGAAGGCGAAAGCATCAGCACACCATGGGTGTATGCCGCCTACAGCGCACAAGGTTTGAATGGCATGAGCCATGCGTTCCATCAGTTTGTGCGTAAACAGATCATTCAGTTTCCTGACCACAAACCACGCCCGGTGCATTTGAACACCTGGGAAGGGATCTATTTTGATCACGACCCTGAATACATTATGCAGATGGCCAGCCGTGCCGCTGAGTTGGGTGTCGAGCGTTTCATCATCGATGATGGCTGGTTTAAAGGCCGTAACAATGATCTGGCCGCATTGGGTGACTGGTATCTGGACACCAACAAATATCCGAATGGTCTGGGACCAGTCGTTACTCACGTACGCAATTTAGGAATGGAATTTGGTATCTGGTTTGAACCAGAAATGATCAACCCTGATTCGGATCTGTTCCGCGCACATCCGGATTGGTTATTGGCATTAGACGGCTATCAACAACCCACCGGTCGTTATCAATACGTGCTGGATCTGCAAAAACCACAGGTTTTCGATTATTTGCTGGAACGTCTCGACATCATACTTGGCAGCTACGATATCGCCTATGTGAAATGGGATATGAACCGTGAAATCGTGCAACCTGGTCATGACGGTTACGCTGCATTAGATGGTCAGACGAAAGCACTGTATGACCTGTTTGATGAACTGCGCCAACGCCATCCGAAAGTCGAATTTGAATCGTGCGCCTCCGGTGGTGGTCGAATTGATTACGAGATCCTGAAACGCATACACCGCTTCTGGACTTCCGATAACAACGATGCGTTAGAGCGTCAGCAGATCCAGCGCGGTATGAGTTATTTCTTTCCACCGGAAGTGATGGGTTCGCACATCGGCGGTCGTCATTGCCACTGCACGCGCCGTACTCACAGCATCGGTTTCCGTGGTTTAACCGCCCTGTTTGGTCATATGGGTGTAGAGCTCGACCCAGTCAAAGAGAGTGCCGAAGAACAAGCCGGTTTTACTCACTACATCGCACTACACAAACAGCTTCGTCCATTACTACACGGCGGCAAGGTGGTTCGCATCGATCATCATGATCCGGCTTTGCAAATCAATGGCGTGATTGCGCAAGACCAATCCAGTGCCGTGTTCCTGTTCAGCCAGCTGGCGATGCCGACGTATACCCTTTCTGGTAACGCACGTTTAGCCGGGCTTGATCCAACCAAACACTATCGCCTCTCGGTATTAGATCAACCAGCCAGTATGCGCACCGGTGGGGTGATGAAAAAACTGCCGTTATGGCTGGATGAAGAGATGACGCTCAGTGGTGCCTGGCTGGCAAAAGCGGGAATTGCCTTACCGGTGCTCGACCCTGAAAGCGCGTTATTAATCAAATTGGACGCCGTGTAAGCACGTTATTGCTTACCCAAACAATCAAGACCTGTATACGGAAAAAACGCAGTGCCGTAGCAGCTTCAGGTTAGACAGAGAGAAATCTCGCTAAGTAAATATACAAGGATAAGCGAATGAAACAACACACATTCAAAGTCAGCTTGTTGTCACTTTGCGTTGCAGGCGTACTCGGCATGGTGCCTCATGCCTTTGCCGCAGACGCGCAACCTTCTGCACTCCCCAAAGCACAGCCATTTCCAGGTCAAGGAATGGCGATGTTGTTGTCACAAAAAGATCTGATGGAATACAAAGCACTGCCTGCTTATTCCGAGCCAGAGTGGGTCAATAAACTGGTGAAGGAAGGCAAATTACCACCGGTTAAAGATCGTCTACCCAAAGAGCCGATGGTATTTAACAGCAAAGGCATGCCAGATGGCCCCGGTGTGTATGGCGGTGTGTTCCGTATGGTCAGCGGTGGTCGCCCGGAAGGTTGGAACTATAACGCGGGTAAAAATTCAGGCTGGGGTGGCACAGAATATACCGTGGCTGAATGTCTGACCCGTACCGGCCCGTTAACGACTATCAAGAAAGAAGAGCAAACCCCGCTGCCTAACTTGGCCAAAAGCTGGGAATGGTCTGACGACGGCAAACAACTCACCATGCACCTGATTGAAGATGCCAAATGGTCGGATGGTAAACCATTCTCGTCTGACGATGTGATGTTCTTGTGGAATGACAACATTCTTGATCCGCATGTTACCGCATGGGCGAACGCCGATACCTATGGCAAAGGCACCACGCTGGAAGCGGTGGATAAAAACACTATTCGCTGGACCTTCAAAGAACCACGCCCGACACAATATCTGTATAGCATGGCCTTCTTCCGTATGTGCCCCGGCCCTGCGCATGTGCTGAAACAGTTCCATCCTAAATACAACAAAGACGCCACTTACAGCAGTTACGCCAATGCCTTACCTGCCGACAAGGTACCGGTCGTCACCATGGGTGCATGGGCGCCGGTTTATCACAAAGCCGATCAGATGATCGTGCTGCGCCGTAACCCTTATTACTGGAAGGTCGACGAAAAAGGTCAGCAATTACCGTACATGGATGAACTGCGCTTCAAACTGTCTACATGGACCGATCGTGAAGTACAAACTGTCGCCGGTAATGCTGATTACGCGAACATGGAAAACCCGACCAACTACGTTGAATCGATCAAAAAATCGAAACAACCAAACTCACCGGCACGTTTAGATTTCAGCCCGCGCTTTCTCGGCTGGTCGCTGTTCATGAACTTGTCGGAAGATCTGGGCGCCACCGATGATCGTGAAAAAGCCATCCGTCTGTTGAACCGTCAGTTGAAATTCCGCCAAGCCATCAGTCATGCCATTGATCGTAATGCACTGGGGCAAGCAATGGTACGTGGCCCGTTTGCGCGCCCTTATGCCGGTGGTCTCTATCCGGAAGGGGTCGTCAACGATGGCTCAGTGGTTTATTACGGTTACAACCCGAAACTGGCCAAAGAGTTATTGGCTGATGTCGGCTTAAAAGACACCGATGGTAACGGCATTGTGAATTGGACCGATGGCCCGATGAAGGGTAAGGATCTGGAAATCACCATGGTAACCCCCGATGGCCCGAGTGAAACATCCATGTCGGAAGGTTTGGTCTCTATGCTACGCGAAGTGGGCATAAAGCTGATCCCTCGCCCAATGCAAGGTGCGCAGGTGGATGCCACTTTAGGTGCCAGCAGTTATGACTTCTTCATTCGTCGTAATGACAATGAATATATTCAGCCGATCCAGCTGGCCGAAGCATTGGCACCTGTGCATGACCAAACCCCTTACTGGCATAAAGGCACCAAGGCCAAACCACAAAACCTGCTGCCGTTTGAAAAAGAGCTGGTGACGTTGATCAATCAGTTCCAACACGAACCTGACTTGAGCAAACAACTGGAAATCCTCAATAAATACAACAAGGTATTTACTGAAAACGCCTACCACGTGGGTCTGGTTTCTGTTCCGGGTGCCTTGATCCTGAACAAACGCCTGAAAAACGTGCCGTCAGGAACGCCAATCATGAGCTTCCAGTGGGCGGAAGATTCCATCATGCGTGAACGGATCTGGATCGATCCAAAATCTGCGCCAGTGGAGGAGTTAATGCCAGGAAAATTACCGGAGTAATCGGTAAATCAACAAGTTGTATACCCAAAGTAACGTCAAGTACGCAGGGTAAGTTAACAAACCGGTCACAGCGTGCTGTCGTGACCGGCCTTTAACAAGGAATGCACTATGTTTAGTTTTATCATCAAGCGTTTACTGGCTGCGATCCCGTTATTACTCATTCTCAGTATGATCTCCTTTTTCTTAATCCAAGTTCCACCGGGAGATTATGCGGATCGGTTGAAAAGCCAAGCGATCACCATGTCAGGGATGAGCGAGTTAGATGCTCAGAAAATGGCGGATAACTACCGGGAAGAACACGGTATGAATGCCCCCCTGCCAGTGCAATACATCCATTGGATTGGCAAGATTGTGACAAAAGGTGATTTTGGCGATTCATACACCTATAACAAACCGATCAGCCAGTTGATTATGGATCGACTGCCAATGACCTTGCTGATAGCGCTGATGTGTCATTTCGGCTCTACCGTGGTGGGTACACTGCTCGGCATTTTTGTCGCCACCCGGCAATACAGTATTGCTGATACGTTGGTCACTATTTTCGCCTTCATCGGCATGACCACACCGCGTTTCGTGCTCGCCCTGATCATGCTCTATCTGTTGGTATTCCACTTTGGTTCGACCAACGTCGCCGCACTGTTTTCACCGGAATACACCATGGCACCGTGGAGTCTGGCGAAATTCGGCAATTTGCTGGTGCATATCTGGCCGGTGCTGTTAGTCGCAATTTTCGGTGGCATGGCGCAAAACCTGCGCGTCATGCGTTCAAATATGCTGGATGTCATGCAGGCACAATATGTTGAAACCGCCCGCGCCAAAGGGCTGTCACCAATGCGGGTCTTATTCCGCCACATCGTACCGAATGCCCTACATCCGATGATCATGTTTCAGGGTGTTGCCCTGCCCTACATGATTGCTGGCGAACTGGAGATCGCGATTGTTTTTGCCCTGCCAACCGTAGGCCCACTGATCGTGCAAGCGATGCATGACCAAGATGTCTTCGTGGTGGCCTCATTCATGCTGATCCTGGCGGCCACATTGGTTATCGGCAACCTGATAGCCGATGTCGCACTGGCGTTACTGGACCCTCGTGTCCGCCTGTCTTGATAAGAGGGTTTAATCGTGGAGAAAACTATGCAGTCTGAAATTATTCTGGAACAAGACCCTCGCGAGCGGCCAAAAAGTACTGATGAACGTTATATCGCGCTGGTATGGCGTCGGTTTAAACGTAACAAACTGGCCTTGGTGTCGATGTGGCTGATTGTGGCAATGTTGGTACTGGCTGTTTTCGCTTCATTCTTTGCACCACAAGATCCCGCGGAACGCAGTAACGAAAACGTCTATCTGCCTCCGCAATCGATTCATTTTTTCAGCGATGAAGGTTTCTCTATCCGCCCATTTGTTTATCCGTATGAAACCACATTTGATCCGGAAACATTTGAAGCGAAATATGCGCTGAACACCGATAAAAAAGTGTATCTGCAATTTTTCAGTGAAGGTTGGGAATACAACTTTCTGGGAATGACACTAAAAACGCACCTGTTTTCCGCCCAAGATAATCAACGTATTTATCTGCTCGGTACCGACGGTATGGGGCGCGATGAGCTGAGCCGTATCTTCCACGGCATGGGCGTGACCTTATTGATGGCCGGTTTGATCACCACCATCTGTGTGGTCGTCGGCAGCTTGGTGGGTATTACTTCCGGTTATCTGGGTGGCAAAGCCGACTTGTGGATCCAACGCGTGGTTGAGCTGATGCTGGCGTTTCCTGAGTTACCGCTTTATCTGTCAGTGATTGCGATTTTGCCAAAAACGGTATCGCCAAAAACCACCTTTGTGTTGTTCGTGCTGCTGCTGGGTTGCTTGAAATGGGCACAACTGGCGCGGGAAGTACGCGGTAAAGCCTTAGTATTACGCGAAATGGACTATGTGAAATCGGCCATTGCCGCCGGTGCTTCTGACGGGCGTATCGTTGTGCATCACATTCTGCCGAATGTGTTATCGCATGTGATTGTAGTAGCCACCGGCATGATCCCAACCTTTATCCTGACTGAAAGTTTCCTGAGTTTCTTAGGTGTGGGTGTGCAACCACCGATGATCAGTCTGGGTCTGTTGTTGAATGCGGCGCGTGATTATCAGGTGCTCGGTTCTTACCCTTGGTTGCTGGCACCGGTCGGTTTCATTCTGGTTTCAGTATTAGTGTTCAACGCTGCCGGTGACGGTCTGCGCGATGCGGTTGATCCGTACTCAGGTCGTTAAGCGAGGATTTTAAGATGAACGAACAAACCCTGTTGGTAAATGCAGAAAATATTCAGGTCGATTTCAAAACCGAAGGCGGCATTGCACAGGCCGTGCGTGATGTTTCCTTCAAAATTTACAAAGGCCAGACCGTGGCATTGGTCGGCGAATCGGGCTCCGGCAAATCGATCTCCGCACGCGTATTGATGAAGCTGTTACCGAAAAGCGCCATCGTGGGTAAAGCAACCCGCATTACCCTGCATGGCGAAGACATGAGTGGTTATACCGAGCAAGACATGCGCAAGATCCGCGGTAAAAAGATCGGCATGATCTTTCAAGAGCCAATGACCTCGCTGAACCCGATCTACACCGTGGGCGATCAGATCGGCGAAATCATTCGCGAGCATAACCGCACCATCTCCAAACAGGCGCTGCGCGAACAGGTGCTGTCGTTGCTGACTGAGATGCAACTGCCTGATCCGGAAAAACGCATCGACCAATATCCACATCAGATGTCGGGGGGTCAGCGGCAGCGCGTGATGATCGCCATGGCACTGGCCAATAAACCTGACCTGTTGATTGCCGATGAACCCACCACTGCACTGGATGTCACCGTACAGGCGGAAATTCTGAACTTACTGAAACGACTGCAGGAAAAATTCCACATGGGGGTGCTGTTAATTACCCATGATCTGACCATCGTGCGCAAATACGCTGATTGGGTGTATGTGATGCAACACGGCCAGGTGGTCGAAAATAATGAAACCGAAAATCTGTTTACCAACCCAACACACGCTTACACGCAGCATCTGCTGAATTCTGAGCCGAAAGGCATCGCACCAGCAGTTCCTTCTGATAACCCCATTTTATTGGAAGGTAAAAACGTACAGGTATCGTTTGTCACCGAACCAGGTAACTGGTGGTTACGCCGCCCGGAAAAGCGCTTTAAGGCCGTGAAAGGGCTTGATATAACGCTGCGGCGTGGTGAAACACTGGGCATCGTGGGCGAATCGGGCTCGGGTAAAACCACACTCGGTCACGCGATTTTACGGCTGCTCGATTCAGAAGGTGAGCTGATTTACGACGGTATGACGTTGCATGATCGCGACCGTAAAGCCATGCGCCCGCTGCGAAAACGCATGCAGATCGTGTTTCAAGACCCCTTCTCTTCACTGAACCCGCGCATGACCGTACGCCAGATCATTCAGGAAGGCATGATCATTAATGGCATTGGTAAAGACGACCATGACCGTGAACAACGGGCGATCCAAGCGTTACAGGAATCGGGTTTAGCACCGTTTGCGCTCGATCGTTTCCCACATGAATTCTCGGGTGGCCAACGCCAACGTATTGCCATAGCCAAAGCCATCGCCATGGAGCCGGAATTCATTTTGCTGGATGAACCCACCTCGGCGCTCGACTTGTCGGTGCAGAATCAGATCATCCAATTGTTACGACAATTGCAGCAAAAACATAATCTTTCCTTCTTGTTTATCAGCCATGATTTACGGGTAGTCAGAGCGTTATGTCACCGGATCATGGTGATGCGCCACGGAGATTTAGTCGAAATGGGCGATACCGTCACGGTGATGGATAACCCAAAAGAGGAATATACACGACGACTGATCCGAGCCGCATTTGAGGTGGCCGCCTGATCGAATAATTAGCCGTGAATACCGGAGGAAAGCATGTCGGATTATTTGCCAAATGAAGAACGTTATAGCCAGATGCATTACCGCCGTAGTGGCCAAAGTGGACTGAAATTACCGCGTATCAGTCTTGGCCTTTGGCATAATTTTGGTGATACCGCCAATCAGGACAACAGCCGCAAACTGATCCGACACGCGTTTGATTGTGGTATCACCCACTTTGATCTGGCCAACAACTATGGCCCGCCACCGGGCACCGCTGAAGAACATTTCGGGCGTATCCTGCAGCAAGATCTGCAGGCTTATCGTGATGAGTTAATCATCTCGACCAAAGCCGGCTATCAGATGTGGAATGGCCCGTACGGCGACGGTGGCAGTAAAAAATATCTGGTGTCCAGTCTGGACCAAAGCCTGCGCCGGATGAAACTGGATTACGTGGATATTTTTTACCATCACCGCCCCGATCCAAATACGCCATTGGAAGAAACCATGGCGGCGTTAGATCTGATCGTGCGTCAGGGCAAAGCGTTATATGTCGGACTTTCCAACTATCCGGCAGAGCTGACAAAACGTGCCTCGCAGATTTTGAAATCATTGGGCACGCCGTGCGTCATCCACCAGCCCAAATACTCGATGTTTGAACGCTGGGTAGAAAACGGTTTGCTCGATGTATTATCGGAAGAACAGATCGGTGGCATCGCGTTCTCGCCGCTGGCCGGTGGGCTGCTCACCGATCGTTATTTGAATGGTATTCCGGAAGATTCACGCGTAGCAAAAGACGGTCGTTATCTCAAAACCACCGATATTACCGAGGCCAGACTCAAAGTCATTGAAGAGCTGAATCATCTGGCCTTCCTGCGTGGTCAAAAGCTGGTGCAAATGGCCTTGCAGTGGGTGTTACGCCAACCGGCGATCACCTCTGTGTTGATCGGTGCCAGTAAAACCAGCCAGATCGATGACGCGATTGCCGCTCCTCATTTCTGTGAACTTAGTGCAAAAGAGTTATCCCGCATCGAAGAAATTCTGACTGCGGGAAACAAATAAAAACGCATTCAGGAGTCATCAATGCAAGACCCAACAGAAATCAGCCCATTAAGCTGGCTACAAGCCGATGAAGTATTAAGTGTTGAATTCTGTCAGCCCGGCGATATGCCGGGCTATCACTGGCACCGCCAAGTCGAAGTGAATATCCCCTTCGGTGGCCCGGTGCGTTATCTGATTAATGGCGAACAGATACAAATTGAGGAAGGTCACGTTGGCGTGTTCTGGGGCGTGATCCCACATCGGCTCATCGCCTGTGAGAACTGCTTGCAAATGGGGGTGATCAACATCCCGCTGTCACGCTTTTTAGGTCTGCCCGTTGATGACCTACTGTTAAACAAAATTCTGCATGGTAGTGTTGTGATATCCAACGTCAAAGATATGTTTGGCAGCCATGAACTACGCCGCTGGCATAACGATAGCCATAGTAACTCTCATGGTTTATACCAATTGATGCAGGAAGAAATTACCCTGATGATGAAACGGGTTGCCGTATCTGGTTGGCAAGAGTTGCTACATACCTCCCCCGGGAAACTACACAGCTTGCAGATGAACGAACGAAAAATTCGCTACATTCAGCAAATGCTGAGCTTTATTGCCGCCCACTATCATGAAGCGATCAGGGTGAATGAAGTAGCCGTACAAGTACAACTGCACCCGAATTATGCGATGAACCTGTTTAAACAAGTTATGGGTTATTCCATCAAAGATCACATCACCATGATGAAAATAAACCATGCGCGGGCGTTACTGGCGGAAAGCAATCGCTCCATTTTAGATATCTCATTAACTACCGGCTTTAGCGCCATGAGTCGCTTCTACGAGTCATTTCATAAACTAGTGGGGGTAACTCCGCATCAATATCGATTAAACACCCGCAGCGCAGCAGAACAACTTTATACCCTTTGTTCTTGAAGTTGCAGCGTTGTTGACAGCTTTCACTCACCCCACTCACATAGTTTATCTATGCTCGTGGGGATTCGTTCTCTTGTCGCCTAGCCGCAACTCCAATTACTTTGGGTATATACAGCAGAAAAAGTGACAGCCTGATGCTGTCACTCTCTGTTTCCAACCATTACATGCGGGCAAATTGCGGCAGCCAATCACCATGCGCACGACGTAAATCATCGACCAAATCGTGAATTTGATCTAAATCCAGCTCCGCACTGGTGTGAGGATCAAGATACGCCGCATGGTAGATATATTCTGGATCTTCCGCCATCAGCGCTTCCACCGTCAGTTGCTGCACATTGATGTTAGTTCGCATCAATGCCGCTAATTGCGGTTGCACACGACCAAACTTGACCGGTTGTACGCCGTTGCGATCGACCAGACAAGCTACTTCCACTGCACAGTCTGCCGGTAAGTTATCAATCAAACCGTTGTTCAGCACGTTACCGTAAATAACCGATGGTTCACCGGTCGCCAGCGAGTTAATGATCGAGGCGGCATATTCACGACTTTGTTTAATCTCAATGTCATGTTCCGTTTCGATACGTTGTAACTCCGCAGCCCAATCGGCCATCTGTTTTTCACAACGGCGTGGATATTCATCCAGTGGAATATTAAATTTTTCGATTAAATCAGGGCGATCACGTTTAATAAACCACGGTGAATATTCGGCAAAATGCTCGCTGGATTCCGTTACGAAATAGCCAAATTTGCGCAGAATTTCATAACGAACACGATTTCCATCCGGCACTTTTCCTGCAGCAGCCAAAGCTTTCAAGCGAGGATACAGATCTTCTGTCGAGCCATCCGGCAGGCGTTGCGTAAATTGGTTATAAAATGCCATGTGGTTGATGCCCGCACAGGTGTAAACCAGATTTTCCGGCGCAACACCCAAGTCATGCGCCAGCTCTTCCGCAGTGCCCTGCACGGAATGACACAGCCCAACATACTGAATTTCCGGCACCATTCGTTGCACTGCCAGACTTAAAATCGCCATTGGGTTAACGTAATTCATCAGCAACGCTTTGGGGCACAATTCCCGCATCTCACGTGCAATATCTACCAGCACCGGCACGGTGCGCAAACCACGCATAATACCGCCAATACCTAACGTATCGGCGATGGTTTGGCGTAATCCGTATTTTTTTGGGATATCAAAATCAACCACGGTGCTGGGTTTATAACCACCCACCTGAAACATGGTGATCACCACATCAGCACCTTGCAATACCTCACGGCGATCCAGACTGGCGCTCACGCTAGCCTGCACTTTCAAAGCAGAAATAATTTGTTTGGCAACCAGTTGTGACTCTTGCAGACGTTTGCTATCGATATCCTGTAACGCGATATGGGTAGAAATTAAGGCGGGTTGTTGTAACAGATCGCGCACGATATTGCGCATGAATACGGTGCTGCCAGCACCAATAATAGCGACTTTCATAGGTTTAACTCCGTAGGGATGGGCTTAATGTGATGGTTAGTATCAAGCCCGACCGGCCCTCGGGTCACTCCACGTTACCGGCAACCTGTTCCCAAAAACTAAGCTTGCTCCAGCAAGCTCTTTGTATCATCTGATTCGACATTAAACCTCATGCGCAGGCCATGCCGATCTAACCCGTAATAGTCGGCTAATTGACCCGATATTTGCAGGCCCATCTGTTCATATAACGTTCGGGCAGGCATGTTTTCACAATCTACCGACAAATATATCGTGCGTAACTGCCATTGCTGAGCCAGATACTGGCTCAAGCGCATCAGCCAACGCCCTAACCCTTTTTGCCGATGTAACCAATGCACCGCCAGCGCGCGAACCTCAAGACCACACCAACCTTGATGTGGCAGCAAACAAAGATAGGCCACCAATGTTTCGTGCTGAAATAACAAAATAGTCGAGCAACACGATTTCGAAATCAGATAACGCCAACGCCGCCGACCAAATGCCAGATAGGGGTTAAAACAATAGCGTTCCAGATGTAATAACGCAGGGAGATCGGATAATTCAGCAACTTTGCAATGCAAGTCAGGAATATGAGGCGAGTGCTTAAAAAACCACGCCAACGCATCTTGCTCGCGTTGGCGTTGAGAAACGGGCTGCGTCATTGCAGCCCCAAACAATCAGCTAAAGACATTATTTATGCAATGGTTCAGGCAGTGGCTCACCGGTGATCGGATGACGCGCTTCCAGAATATCTTTCCGCTCCATCAATTTAGAGATCAACTTGTTATCAGCCTGCTTAACCTTTTCTTCAGCAACAGGTGCTGCCGTCACTGCTTCAATAGGCGCTTTTTTCTGCGCAGGTTTTTCAAATTGCAACTCTGTTGGTTTGGCGGCAGCTGTTGCTCCGTCTTCCTGAATAATGCAGATACGATCGTGATATTCTTCATCGATACAGTTACTCAGTAAACTTTCAGCATCAATGTCGTTGGCAATAACAGTAATATACGCATCCGGCAATTTTTCGATGTGACGACCGAGCAACCAGGCCAGATACATTTCAACATGATGGCTACCAGTACCTTTGGTGGTCAATAATTCCACTGGCACACCACTCATGCTCTGAATGCGTAGTAATTCCTTTACAAATGCAACAGGTAACGTTTTTTGACTGGCGCCAACAACGATTTCAATCTGATTAAATTTAGTCAAATCAAGATCAAGACATTTATTAACTGCCTGATCTATAACGATCAGTAGATTTTTTAGCATACCCGCTATCCTTTATATTATATGTATAAATAGAAGTTACCCTCTGCCAAGGGAGTCAGACTATCGGGCTTAGATCATTAGTTCAATGCCGGGCTTAACGCCTTTTTTAAAAAAATATGGTTCTTGTGATCTATGTTGACACTTTGTATATATTTTAGACGAAAAAACAAGCAGGGCCTGCATGCAGGCCCCAAAATAATAAATAAAATGTCACTTTATTCTATATCGTAACCCAAGTTTGGCCCCAACCAACGCTCAGCGTCGGTCAATGTCATGCCTTTGCGCTGCGCGTAATCTTCCACCTGATCTTTCTGGATACCAGCTACGGCAAAATATTTACTTTGCGGATGGCTGAAATAGAAACCAGATACCGCCGCCGCAGGCAACATGGCATAAGAATCGGTCAGTTGCATGCCGATAGCTTGTTCGACATTCAGTAACTGCCACAACAACCCTTTTTCCGTGTGTTCCGGGCAAGCCGGATAACCCGGCGCAGGGCGAATACCTTGGTAGTTCTCACGGATCAAATCATCGTTACTCAGATTTTCATCTGCCGCATAACCCCAATATTCTTTACGCACCTGCGCATGCAGATATTCCGCAAACGCTTCTGCCAAACGGTCACAAACCGCTTGAATAAGAATCGCATTGTAATCGTCACCCGCCGCTTTATAAGCTTCTGCCAAAGCAGCTTCACCAATACCGCCAGTCACCGCAAAACCGCCAAAGTAATCAGCCACACCACTCTCTTTTGGCGCAATAAAGTCAGCCAGACAATAATTCGGGAATACCTCACCATCACGCGCCTGCATCGCTTTATTCGTTTGCTGGCGCAGGAAATGGAATGTCTGCTTAACGTCTGTGCGCGACTCGTCGGTGTAGATTTCAACATCATCACCAACACGATTGGCCGCAAACAGGCCGATGATGCCACTGGCTCTCACCTCACCAGAGGCCTGCAAGCGATCCAGCATCGCTAACGCATCTTGATACAGGCGAGTCGCCTCTTCACCAACGACCTCATCTTGTAAGATACGAGGAAATTTACCGGCCAACTCCCAACTGAGGAAAAACGGCGTCCAGTCGATATATTCTCGCAGCGTCGCAATCGAGACATCATCAATCACTTTAGTGCCCAGTATATTTGGCTTCGGTGGCTGATAATTCTGCCAATCAAGCTGCAAACCATTCGCTCGGGCCGCATCCAGCGTAACAGGCGGAGTTCGCGGTTGTTTACGACTGTGCTGCTCACGCACCCGCACATACTCTTCTCGCAGGCGTTCAACAAATGGCGCTTTCTGCTCTGCACTCAGCAGATTTTGCACGACACCCACCGCTCGTGATGCGTTAGAGACATAAACGACGGCTTCACTGTAATTTTGTTCAATTTTTACTGCAGTATGTGCTTTCGATGTCGTCGCCCCACCAATCATCAGTGGGATCTTAAAGCCCTGACGTTCCATCTCTTTCGCGACATGCACCATTTCATCCAGCGATGGCGTGATCAGGCCAGACAGACCGATAATGTCAGCATTCTGTTCTCGAGCAGTCTGCAATATTTTCTCGCAAGAGACCATGACGCCCAGATCGACAATTTCGTAGTTATTACATTGCAGCACCACACCGACGATGTTTTTACCAATATCGTGCACATCGCCTTTGACCGTTGCCATGACAATCTTGCCGTTACTCTGACCCGCACTTTTTCCCATTTCAATGTAGGGTTGCAGATAAGCCACGGCGCGTTTCATAACCCGCGCAGATTTCACCACCTGCGGCAGGAACATTTTACCGGCGCCGAACAAATCACCGACTACATTCATGCCAGCCATCAACGGGCCTTCAATCACCTCAATCGGTTTTGCCGCCAATTGACGGGCTTCTTCGGTGTCTTCATCAATAAAATCAGTAATGCCTTTGACCAACGCATGTTCCAGTCGTTTACCCACTGGCCAGCTGCGCCACTCTTGCTCACGAGGATCAATCGCCTGTTGAGCCGCACCACCACGATATTTCTCGGCAATGGTCAGTAATTCTTCAGTCGCCCCCGGATGAGTATTCAGCACCACAGCTTCGACTTTTTCTTTTAACTCAGCCGGAATGTCTTCATAAATCGCTAACTGGCCGGCATTCACGATGCCCATGTCCATACCATTTTTAATGGTGTAATAGAGGAACACAGAGTGGATCGCTTCACGAACCTGATCGTTACCACGGAATGAGAACGACACGTTAGAGACACCGCCGGAGATCATGGCATACGGTAAATTGGTTTTAATATCTTTAACCGCTTCGATGAAATCAACCGCGTAGTTGTTGTGTTCATCAATACCGGTGGCGACGGCAAAGATGTTCGGGTCAAAAATAATATCTTCCGGCGGGAAGCCGACTTGTTCGGTCAGGATCTTATACGCGCGCTGACAAATCTCGAATTTACGTGCACGGGTATCGGCCTGCCCCACTTCATCGAACGCCATGACAATCACTGCCGCACCGTAACGACGCAACAATTTCGCCTGCGCGATAAATTTCTCTTCTCCCTCTTTCATGGAGATAGAGTTAACAATACCTTTACCCTGAATACATTTCAGACCCGCCTCGATCACTTCCCATTTGGAAGAGTCGATCATGATTGGTACACGCGAGATATCCGGTTCAGACGCGATCAGATTGAGGAAGCGCACCATACAAGCTTGCGCATCCAACATACCTTCATCCATGTTGATGTCGATGATCTGCGCACCGCTCAACACTTGCTGACGCGCAATATCCAGCGCTTCGTCATATTGCTCTTCTTTGATCAGGCGCTTGAATTTGGCAGAACCAGTGACGTTCGTTCGCTCACCGACGTTCACAAACATCGAGTTTTCATCAATGGTCAGTGGTTCTAACCCCGCCAGACGGCAAGCCACGGGTAATGTTGGCAGCTCACGCGGCTTAATGCCTGCTACCGCTTTTGCCATCGCACGAATGTGGTCCGGTGTGGTGCCGCAGCAACCCCCAACCATATTCAGGAAACCCGATTCGGCCCATTCACGAATATGGTCAGCCATTTCATCGGCTTCCAGATCGTAACCACCAAAAGCGTTAGGCAGACCTGCATTGGGATGCACTGAGACATAACTTTCCGAAATACGTGCCAGTTCCTGCACATATTGACGCAGCTCTTTCGGGCCAAGTGCGCAGTTCAGACCAAACGACAATGGTTCGGCATGGCGTAACGAGTTATAGAATGCTTCGGTCGTCTGACCAGATAAAGTTCGACCAGAGGCATCGGTGATGGTGCCAGAGATCATGACCGGCAATTTGAAGCCGAGTTTGTCAAAAATGGTGTCGACTGCAAAAAATGCTGCTTTGGCATTCAGCGTGTCAAAGATGGTTTCAATCATGATGATATCAACCCCACCCTCGATTAAGGCCTCGGTCGATTCTTTATAGGCGTCAACTAAGGCATCAAAGGTAACGTTACGTTTACCCGGGTCATTCACATCCGGTGAAATAGAGGCAGTGCGGTTCGTAGGGCCTAATACACCGGCAACAAAACGTGGTTTTTCCGGTGTTTTAGCATTCCATTCATCCGCCACTTTGCGCGCCAGACGTGCGGCTTCACGGTTAATTTCCGCAGACAGATCTTCCATCTGATAATCAGCCATCGCGATACGCGTGGCATTAAAGCTGTTGGTTTCCAGAATATCGGCACCGGCTGCCAGATAAGCATCATGGATCGCCGCAATCACATCAGGCTTGGTCAGCACGAGTAAGTCGTTGTTGCCTTTCAGATCGGAAGGCCAATCGGCAAAACGCTCACCACGAAAGTCTGCCTCTTGTAGCTGATAACTTTGGATCATGGTGCCCATGCCACCATCAATGAGCAGAATACGTTCCTGTAATGACTGATGCAGTGCTGATGTATTTACCTTTACGACCACGGGGGCTTCCTCAATATCGGTGATGCAGATAATTCTGAAACGGGGTTGCCCGGCATCCTAGCCGGGACAACACAATAATAACTGAGACGGGGGTGGAACTAAATTTCCCAGTTACTTTCGTTTGATTTATGCGTCAGTGAATTTAAATCAAACGGTGTCAGCTGATAAACGTAATAGTTTAGCCAATTAGAGAATAACAGATGCCCATGACTGCGCCAGCTATGATGAGGCTGATTATCAGGGTTGTTGTTCGGGTAATAATTAGCCGGAACGAGAGGGTCGATACCTGCCGCTAAATCACGATGATATTCATGGTGTAAGGTATCAGCATCATATTCTGGATGACCGGTAACAAACACCTGACGACAGTCTTTGCTGGCCGCCAGATAAACGCCCGCTTCATCTGATTCAGCAAAAATCCGCAAATCAGTGTTCGCACGAACGAAATCGCCATCGAAGGAGGCATAACGGGAGTGCGGCGCTAAAAACACATCATCAAAACCACGCACCAGTGGATCTTGCTGTTCCAGTTTGCGGTGATAATAAACCCCTGACAGTTTCACATCGCGGGTCTGTTTTTCCAGGCCATACAGCACTTTTAATGCCGCTTGTGCCGCCCAACAAAGAAACAGGGTCGACGTAACATTGTGCTTAGACCACTCAATGATCTTAACCAACGTATCAAAATAAACGACGTCACTAAATTGCACTAAACCTAACGGTGCGCCGGTGATGATCAGACCGTCATATTTATTATCTTTGATCTGGTCAAAATCCTGATAAAAGGTTTCAACATGGATCTTCGGCGTATTTTTAGATTCCCGGTCATCGATACGCAGCAAATCCACGATCACCTGCAATGGTGAATTCGAGAGCATGCGCATCAACTGAATTTCCGTCTCAATTTTTTTCGGCATCAAATTCAATAACAGCACTTTTAAGGGCCGGATATCCTGATGCGCAGCACGGCTGTCTGTCATCACGAAGATATTTTCTTCGGTCAGCACACCCGCAGCAGGCAATTGGTCGGGAATTTTGATTGGCATGACTAGCTCCCACATCTATCAGTAAAAACGTCTGGACATCCAGAAGCCTACACCATCCAGGGTAACCTGTCACCAGGATCTCTTTTTATATCCATCTGGTAAGATACGTTGCCGGAAATAGCGCTGATCATCTCAGTAAAACATTCTTCCTGAATATCACACGATGAATTTTTTGCAGCATCCGAAACAACAAATGCTTCTCTTGGCCGCCCCCATCCAGTAACCTAAGTACAGGTTTAAGCATTACATGATGTTATGGCAGAACTCCGTATATCCGTCGATCGATTACAAATCGGAAACTATATCAAGCTGCCTCTCAGCTGGCGGGATCACCCGTTCCTGCTTTCCAGCTTTATGATCAAGAAAGAAGAACAAATCCAATTGATTCGTCAACTTGGATTAAAACATGTCTTCATCATCCCGGAAAAATCTGACGCTCCGCCTAAGCCCGCTGAAATCTTAGAGATGCCACAAAGTGACGTTGATCTCGATGATGAGATCGTGACACTGCAGGAAAAGATGCAGGCTGAAAAGTTACAGCGTATTGAGCAGATGAAAGAGTATCGGCGCAATGTGCAAAGAACGGAACAGTCGTTCAATCGATCACTGGCGCAAATGCGGGCGCTGATTAACAAACTGCAAAACCGACCGTTAAATGCGATCCGCGAAGCACATGAGCTGGTTGACGATATCACGAATCAACTGATGCAAGCAGATCAAATGGTGCTGCATCTGATGTCTGACTCGCCGGAAGGCGAAAGCCTCTATTACCACACGTTAAACGTGGCAATGTTATCGATGTTGCTGGCTAAACAATGTGGTAAAACCGCAGAAGAGATCAAACTGCTCGGTATGGCCGCCATTTTCCACGATATCGGCAAAATCAAAATTCCAACACAGATTTTGAGAAAAACAGAGCAGCTGACTAAACCGGAAGAAAATCTGTATAAGATGCACCCGCGTTATAGTCTGACCTTACTCGATCTCGCAAAAGATTTTCCAGAACAGGCCAAAGGGTTAATTCTGAAACATCATGAACGACTCGATGGTTCTGGTTATCCAGAAGGATTAAAAGGCCCACAGCTTGATGATTTGACACAGTTAATGGCTGTGATCGATGAATATGACTCTCTGTGCCACCCGCAAATTGGCGGAAAAGCGGCCGCGACCCCCCATACCGTGTTGTCGTTTATGTTTAAGCACAAAACGCAGCAGTTGAATAAAGACTATATCGGGCTATTAATCAAACATTTGGGCATTTATCCGCCAGGTAGCGTGGTTGAATTGTCCAATGGTCAGGTTGGGCTGGTTATGTCGGTCAATAGCCAACGTCTGTTATATCCTTCAGTACTGATTTACGATGCAGCCATACCTCGTACCGAGGCTGCCGTAGTTGATCTGGAAAATATGCATTTAAGCATCAAACGGGTATTATTACCGTCCCGTTTGCCGCAGGAAATTTTTGATTATCTGAGTCCGCGAACCCGAATCAGTTACTTCTTCGACTCTTCAAGTGGAACCAACAGTAACTGATTGTTAGCATGCATATGCTTAATTCAATATTGGTATCCTCATGATTATTGAAATTATTACCACCGGTGATGAAGTTCTCACCGGCTTTACCGTTGACACCAACGCCTCATGGTTAAGTCTGCAGTTACTGGAACAGGGCTGGCAGGTTCGGCGTCGTCAGACCGTTGGCGACCGGATGGATGATTTAACGACTCTTTTGCAAGAACGCAGTCTGATTGCCGACGTCATTATTTTTAATGGCGGCCTCGGCCCAACTTCCGATGATAAAACAACCGATGCGGTCGCCCAGGTTGCTGGTGTGCCTCAGGAACTCAACACCGACTGGCTGACAAACATGGAGCAGAAATTTTCTAATCGCGGACGCGCCATGCCCATCAGTAACCGCAAACAAGCGATGTTACCGCAAGGTGCCACCGTGCTAGACAACCCTATCGGCACTGCATGTGGCTTTAAGCTACAAATCAACAAAGCCTTGTGTTATTTCACCCCCGGTGTTCCGAATGAATTTAAACAAATGGTGCAGCAGCAAATCATTCCCGATCTGCAAAAACATTACCCTTCCGGTGCTGCTACCGTTCGTCGTTATTTCACCTTCGGCATTTCAGAATCATCCTTAAGTGATCAGTTAGATACCCTCAGCTGGCCAGCGCATATTGAATTAGGCTATCGCTCATCCATGCCCATCATCGAGATGAAACTGATAAGCCAGCAGCCCGATGCTGATTTTGATACTGCGGAAGCCCAGCTGTTGTCGGTGATCACGCCCTATCTGGTGGCATCAGGCCAACTCGATATGCCGAAAACCTTAGCCGGATTACTGGAAGGGCCGCTGGAAATTCTGGAAGGTGGCACCTACGGGCAGCTGTTGTCAGATTTAGCCCCAGCGATCCCTCAGCTGTGCGGTGATTACCATGCCCATTTGCCAGACAGTGCGGATGAGTTGCTACAATACATTCAGCATCATTCCCGCCTGACATTAGCGATTGGTTCTGCCACTGAACAGCACTACCCGATTGCCTTGTGGGATGGTTTGCACGGCTGGGCCCAGACGCTGTATGTACGCACTCTGGATGTGACGTTGCAGCGCCGGATCATCTCGTTTGCAGCACAAGACATGTTACGTCGTTACTTGCTGAAACAACCGGCACAGGGTGAATACCAGACACTGCAGCGTACCGATAGTTCATATCGCCCTTAAATATACCCTTCGTACTTGAAGTTGCAGCGTCGTTGACAGGGTTCTCTCACCCCAATCACATAGCATCTCTATGTTCATGGGGATTCGCTCTCTTGTCGCCTTGCTGCAACTCCAATTACTTTGGGTATAGACCTCAAGCTGTGGGAAGAAATACAGCCTGTATGTTTACACCCCGAGCAGATTGCGGAAATCATCCCCAACCATCGTTGGCATAAATTCGGTGATCTCGTAATCTGCTAGTTTATGCAGATGGAAAGGATCTGCCGCCAGGATCGGTTCCAGTGTTTCCATGCTTTCAGAGCGCGCCAGAATGATACCGCCTGTTCTGGGCACTTTGCGCCCGGAAGCAATAAAATGACCGGCATCATATTGTGCTTGTAAATAGGTTTTATGCGCATCCATATGCGCCTCAATCTGAGCAATATCGGTTTTATAAGTGATAGAAACAATGAACATAATGCACCTCCGCTCGAATAATACAGGTTAAGATTAAACCTTATTCTGTATTTAGTATCAGTCAGTTATTCGTATGATGCCACCGCTATTCACACGCCGATTATGTTTACAGCCGCTGGTTTTACAAGATGTGGTCGCAATCCGCGAAATAACGAGCGACCCTATCTTTATTCAGGCGAGCCATCATTGCCTGATGCCTACATCAGACAACCAGTTATTGCGCTGGGCAATCGAACAACAAAAACAACATCAGAATGGGAAAGGTTGTTGTTATGCCATCCGAGATATCAAAGAGAAAGCGCTGATCGGATTAGTTACGTTGCAATCAAAAGCAGAGCATGTGGAACTAAGTTATTGGTTAAGCTCACCATATTGGCGACAAGGTTTAATGACCGAAGCGGTATCTTGTGTACTCAATGAATGGCAGCGAACTTATCCTCAAGTTACTGTGTATTCCAACTGCAATATCAACAATTTAGCCTCTATCGCTTTATTGCAGAAAATGGGCATGCAGATGATGAATACTGAAGATAAAAATGAAACGCAGGAATTTATTTTAGGCGGGATAAACTAATATTGATGACCCCATAATTGGGGTCATCAAATAAGCAGACTTATTTTTTCGCTTCAGTTTTAGCTGGTGCGTCAGCAGCTTTAACCTGATCTTTCACTATTTCCAGCAATTCAACTTCAAATACCAGTACAGAGTTTGGCGGAATAGTACCGGCACCCTGTTCGCCATAAGCCAGTGCGGCAGGCAGAGTGAATTTGAATTTAGAACCAACAGGCATCAGCTGCACGCCTTCAGTCCAACCTGGAATGACGTGATCCAGTGGGAATTCAGCCGGTTCTTTACGGTCATAAGAACTGTCGAATTTAGTACCGTCAGGCAGAGTACCCAGATAATGCACACGAACTACATCGCTGGCTTTTGGTTTTTCACCAGTCCCCATCTTCAGCACTTCATATTGCAGACCTGATTGCGTTACTGTCACGCCGGCTTTTTTCGCGTTTTCTTCCAGGTATTTTTTACCTTTCTCTAAACTTGATTTGGCATCAGTTTCAGCTTTTTTAGTCGCTGCTTCGTTAACTTTTTGATCATAAGCTTTCAGCGCTTTTTCAATATCAGCGTCGCTCATCTGGGCTTTTTTCGCCAGACCATCTTTCACGCCATTCATGATCATATCGTTATCTAATTTCACGCCCAAATCCTGCTGGCGGGAAAGTGTTGAATTAATATAACGGCCCATAGACAAACCAATCGCGTAAGCAGATTGTTGTTCAAATGTTTTTAACTCAACTTTGTCGGCAACTGGTGCTTTTGGCTCATCTTTCTGACATGCAGTCATGGATACTGCAACCGCAACCGCCAACAAAGACATCTTGATCATTTTTTGCATTATTTTCTCCACGAGAAGGATTCCGGCTCTCTGTTTATCGGTAAAGAGAGGCTGACCTAGGCAAGCGCCTTATACTAACGCCAGTTGTAAATGAACAACAGGCAAATAAAGGTAATTGTGAGAAAAATGATACGGAATATAATGCAGGGGATAAATACCAAAGAGCGTACCGATGTCACATATAAACGAGCTAAACAAACATCTGGAAGATCGGATTGAAGAACTAGAAAGCCGCTTAGCTTTCCAAGACGATACAATTGAACAACTTAACCAAGCACTTGCCATGCAACAGCAAGATATGGATAAGTTACGCCATCAGATGGGTTTGATTGCAACCCGCATGAAAGAGATGGTTATCAGTCAAGTTGCGAGTCAAAGCGAAGAGACACCGCCGCCGCATTACTGAGCTAAATGTCCGTAATAAAACGCCAAAAATAAAAAACCGCCAGACATTCGGCGGTTTTTTATTGGCTCAGGAAAAATTACGCTTCCTGTTTGGTCCAGGTATCACGCAAAGCAACGGTCAGGTTAAAGACCATTTTTTCTGGTGAAGACAGTTTATTATCCACACAGAAATAACCTTCACGCTCAAACTGATAAGCAAACTCAGGCTGTGCGGTGCTCAAGGATGGTTCCAGTTTGGCATGCGCCACAATACGCAGTGATTCTGGATTGATAGTGCTCAGGAAGTCTTCTGCTGCGCCCGGATTAGCAACGCTGAACAGGCGATCATACAAACGCACTTCGGCATCCAACGCATGAGCAGCCGATACCCAGTGGATAACGCCTTTCACTTTACGACCATCTGCAGGGTTAGTGCCCAGCGTGTCGCGATCGCAAGAACAATACAGCGTGGTAATATTGCCTTCCGCATCTTTTTCAACGCGTTCCGCTTTAATGATGTAAGCGTGGCGCAGACGCACCTCTTTACCCATCACCAGACGTTTGTATTGTTTGTTGGCCTCTTCGCGGAAATCAGCACGATCAATAAAGATTTCACGGCTGAATGGCACGCTACGTTCGCCCGCTTCCGGAATATTCGGATGATTAGCAATGGTCAGGTTTTCAACCAAATCTTCCGGATAGTTTTCCAACACCACACGCAGTGGGTCTAACACAGCCATGGCACGGGGTGCGCGTTCGTTCAGATCTTCACGAATGCACGACTCCAGTGAGCTCATCTCCACGGTGTTGTCTTGTTTAGTGACACCGATACGATGACAGAATTCACGGATCGCTTCCGGCGTATAACCACGACGACGCAGGCCCGATACAGTTGGCATTCGTGGGTCATCCCATCCATCTACAATACCTTCCGTTACCAGCTGGTTCAGCTTACGCTTCGACATGATGGCATATTCAAGATTCAGACGGCTGAACTCGTATTGACGTGGATGGCAAGGAATAGAGATATTATCCAACACCCAATCATACAGACGACGGTTATCCTGGAATTCCAGCGTACAGATGGAATGTGTGATGCCTTCCAAGGCGTCCGAAATACAGTGGGTAAAATCGTACATCGGATAGATGCACCACTTGTTGCCCGTCTGATGATGTTCGGCGAATTTGATACGGTAGATAACCGGATCGCGCATGACAAAAAATGAAGATGCCATATCAATTTTGGCACGCAAGCAGGCTTCACCTTCCTGGAAACCACCATTTTTCATTTTTTCAAACAGCGCAAGGTTTTCTTCGATGCTGCGATCGCGGAACGGGCTGTTCTTACCCGGTTGCGTCAAGGTGCCACGGTATTCGCGGATCTGATCAGCCGTCAGCTCGTCAACATAAGCGAGCCCTTTATTGATCAACTCAATAGCATAGGCGTGCAGTTGTTCAAAATAATCCGAGGAGTAACGCACCGCGCCATTCCACTGAAAACCTAACCATTGCACATCACGCTGGATTGATTCGACATATTCCACTTCTTCTTTCGCAGGATTGGTGTCGTCGAAACGCAGGTTACAGGTGCCCTGATAATCGCGGGCAATGCCAAAATTCAGACAGATGGATTTGGCATGGCCAATATGCAAATAGCCATTAGGCTCGGGTGGAAAACGAGTTGCCACAGAGCTGTGTTTGCCGCTAGCCAGATCTTCATCAATGATCTGACGGATAAAATTGGTTGGTCGATGCTCCACTTGGGTCATCATTCACCTCGGATAGTGATTATCTTTTTGTATACGTTAACCGAGTATCATCCATATTTATGACACTACGCTCAATAGGTATTTACCAAATCAAAAGCTTGAATCGCGAAAGCAGACCAGATTGGCTAACTATTTGTACGATAAGCATGCAAATAAGATAATTTATCGCATAAAACAAAGCCACTGCCGGAAAGCCGGACAGTGGCTAATAGAGTAAAACGAGTTCAAATTGTACGTTTTTAGCCTGCGATAGCCGCTTTCATGGCACCCGCGACGATTTCAGCCTGAGGGCCGAGCACCACCTGCAAGTTAGTGGCATTTAATTTCACCACACCACTGGCACCTAATGCTTTTAGTGCCTTGTCATCAACCTGTTTCATATCGCGGACTGATAAGCGCAGGCGAGTGATACAAGCATCAATTTGCGTCAGGTTTTCTTCACCACCCAATGCCACCAGATAGTTGTTGGCTAACGCCTGCATATCTTTAGAAGCACCTCTAACGACTTGAACATCATCATTATCGGTTTCACGGCCAGGGGTTTTTAGATCAAACCATTTGATGGCGGTATAAAACACGGTGAAATAAATCGCGCCAAACACCAGACCGATCACCAGCAGTAATGCCGGTTTCGTTGCCAGACCCCAGTTGATCACAAAGTCAAACAGACCGGCAGAGAAACCAAAACCGTCGAGCACACCCAGATAGTTAGTAACCACCAGCGATAGGCCGGTCAATACCGCATGTGCTGCATACAGTGCCGGAGCCAGGAACATGAACATGAATTCCAGCGGCTCAGTAACCCCGGTCAGGAACGCAGTCAGCGCAACCGACAACAGCAGACCACCCACCTGAGCACGACGATCTTTCGGCGCAGCCAGATACATAGCCAGTGCCGCTGCAGGCAAACCAAACATCATGATTGGGAAGAAACCAGTCATGAATACGCCAGCAGTATGATCACCTGCGAAGAAGCGGTTCAAGTCACCACGTGCAGCCTGAGCTGCGATATCTTTGATTACACCACCGTCAATGCCCGGAACCACACCACCAACCGATAAGGTTTTCACCACGTCTGGTGCCAGACAGATATTATGCAGAGCCCCCGCAACCTCATAGCTCACCTTGGTACATTCACCAAGACCAAACCAGAAGATGGAGTTCATCACATGGTGTAAGCCCACTGGAATCAAAGCGCGGTTTAACAAACCATAAGAAAACTCACCAATCGCCCCAGATGTAGCTACGGCATGACCAAACGTATCAATACCATGTTGGATCGCAGGCCATACCACCCCACTGACACCCGCCAGCACCAGACAGATCAAGCCGGTCATGATAGGCACCAGACGCTTACCACCAAAGAAGGCCAGATAAGCAGGTAAACTGGTCGCATGGAAACGGTTATAAGCATGACCGGCCACAATACCCGCAACGATACCGCCGAAGAACGACATATTAATGTCGGCATTAATGGTTTTTGCCGCTTCCGTTAATACCAGATAACCCGCCGCCCCCGCCAAACCCGCAGCACCCGCATCATCTTTTGACAGGCCAACTGCGATACCAATCGCGAACAACAGCGGTAACTGACCAAATATCGCGCCCCCGGCTTGCGCCATAAAGGGAATGTTCAGCATATCAGCCTGACCCAGTCGCAATAGAATGGCCGCAATCGGCAGGATCGCAATCGGCAGCATAATAGCTTTACCGAGTTTTTGCGTATAACCCAGAATATTCATTTTTTCCTCCATAAGTACATTTGTGCAGCCCCACAATTATCTTAGTTCATCCAATAAACTAAGTTCTGTGATTTATGCCACACAAAGCTCATTTATGCAAAAACATTTCGGATGATCATTGCAAATTAGCGGATGTTTATTCACAATTAAAAATAAGTAGTGAGACCTCATGGAGAAACACAAAAATGCGTATGCTGCCGTTAAAAGATAAAGCTCAGGTTGGTTTGTGGTCAGCCCGTTATATTGCCGACCGTATTAATCAGTTTGCACCAACTGCGGAACGTCCATTCGTACTGGGTTTGCCAACTGGCGGAACCCCACTGACGACCTATGAACAATTGATCAAACTGTATCAGCAAGGTGAAGTCAGCTTCGCCAACGTGATCACCTTCAACATGGATGAATATGTGGGTTTAAACGCCGATCATCCGCAGAGTTATCACCGTTTCATGTTTGATAATTTCTTTAATCACGTCGATATCCCAAAAGAAAACATCAATATTCTGGATGGTACCGCCGCTGATCTGCTGGCAGAATGTGCCGCCTATGAAGCGAAGATCACCGCGGTTGGCGGCATTAAACTGTTTTTTGGTGGTGTAGGCAGCGATGGCCACATTGCCTTTAATGAACCAGCCTCTTCGTTGCGTTCGCGTACCCGTATTAAAACACTGACACAAGAAACCCTGATCGATAATGCACGTTTCTTTAATGATGACATTAATCAAGTCCCTAAGCTGGCTCTGACCGTGGGTGTAGGCACATTGATGGACGCAGAAGAGATCCTGATCCTCGCTACCGGGCACAATAAAGCGCTCGCCGTGCAAGCAGGTATTGAAGGCAGTGTGAATCATTTATGGACGATATCCGCACTGCAGCTGCATCCTCGTGGCCTGCTGGTTTGTGATGAAGCCGCAACGATGGAATTGAAAGTGAAAACACTGCGTTACTTCCAGCAGTTGGAAGCAGCTGAATTAGCAAAATTTTAAGGAGGAAAACATGTACGCGCTTTGTAACAGTGTACTCCTGACAGGTTATCAACGGCTGACGGATACAGCCGTTGTGGTTGCCGAAGGAAAAGTGGTCGCGCTGTTACCACAGGCAGAACTTCCCGCTGATCTGCCGCAACAAGATATGCAGGGTCATCTGCTCTGCCCTGGTTTTATCGATCTGCAACTAAATGGTTGCGGTGGCGTGATGTTTAATGACACGCCGGATGTGGCGACGCTGGCACATATGCAACGGACTAATCTACGCTCCGGCACTACCAGCTTTTTGCCGACACTGATCAGTGATAGCGATGAAGTCATTCAACAAGCGCTCAGTGCCACCAAACAGTTCATGCTGCAACACCAACATCAGGTGTTAGGCATGCATCTGGAAGGGCCATATACCAACCCCAAACGGCGAGGTATTCACCCGCAAGAGCAGTTGCGTCAGCCATCTGATGATATGGTTACTTATCTGAGTCAACAAGCACCGTGGTTGAAGAAAATAACCTTGGCACCGGAACTAAATCAGGCACGGCATATTCGCCAACTCGCCGATGCGGGTGTGACGGTCAGTATTGGCCATTCTGCCGCGACCTATGAGCAAGCGATGGCGGGTTTCGATGCGGGTATTCGTTTTGCCACACACCTGTATAACGCGATGACCGCCACTGAAAATGGCCGCACCCCAGGCATTGTCGGCGCTATTTATGATCGTGATGATATTTATACCGGTGTCGTTGCTGATGGTTTTCATGTGCACTGGGCTAATGTGCGATTAGCGAAAAAAGTCATGGGGGATCGGCTATGTCTGGTCACTGATGCTACTGCCGCCGCAATGCCACCAGCCGGCTTCGAAAAATTTGATTTTTGTGGTGCAGAAGTCTTTTTACGCAACGGCCGCTGCGAAGATAGCAACGGAACACTTGGTGGTTCGGCCCTGACCATGGTAGAAGGTGTGCAGTTATTAGTTGAGCAAGCAGGCTTGCCACTAGATGAAGCCATTCGAATGGCCACACTCTACCCTGCCCGCGCCATTGGTGAAGCGGATAAACTCGGCGCCATTCAGCCCGGTTACATCGCCAACCTGACGCTGCTGACGAAAGATTTTAAGATCATGGATACCATGGTTAACGGACACTGGACAAAGGATGTTGAATGAGTTCACACGGAGAACGGGTTGCCAATCATGAACTGCTAAAGCAGGTTAATGCGGCATTGGTGTATCGTTTAATTGATACACAAGGCCCAATCTCCCGTGTTGATATTTCCCAAATCAGTGCGCTGGCTCCGGCCAGCGTTACTAATATTACCCGTCAACTACTTGAAAACGGGTTGATCAAAGAAGTCGCGCAACAGGCTTCAACCGGTGGTCGCCCGGCCATATCGCTGACCACCGAACAAGCCGCTTTTCTGTTTATCTCCTGCCGCCTAGGCCGGGAAGAGTTGCAATGCAGCGTCATGGATCTGTCCGGCGCGATTCATCAGCATACAGTGACTCCGTTAGTGCAGCATGATGCCGAAGGCATTGTCGCAGCCTTGCAGCAAGCCATTCAGCAACATCTGCAAACAGCCAAAGCCAAACAACAATTTATTGCCATCGCCATCACCATGGCCGGCTTGGTTGATCCACAAACTGGCACCGTGCTGTATTCGCCGAATCACCAGATAGCTAATCTGGAGCTGGCTCAGCGCCTGCAAAGCATCACTCAGTTACCGATTTATATCGGTAACGACACCCGTGCATTGGCCTTAGCGGAATATTACCTGGGCGCAGCAAAAGGCTGCCAAGACTTTATTTTAGTGAGTATTCATCACGGCGCCGGTTCTGGGATCGTGAGTAACGGGCAATTGTTACTGGGTAAAAACCGGAACGTCGGGGAAATTGGTCACATCCAGATCGACCCATTTGGTGAACAATGCCATTGCGGTAATTTTGGTTGTCTGGAAACGCTGGTTGCCAATAAAGCCATCATGGCACAAACCCGCGCTTTATTAGCGAAAGGTCACAAAAGCACACTACAAAGTGAAAATCTCAGTATTGAGAAAATCTGTCAGGCAGCGATCCGAAATGATCAGGTCGCCGTACAAATCATTCGGCAGGCCGGAGAAAATCTGGGGCGGGTATTAGCCATTCTGGTCAATCTGTTTAACCCGGAAAAGATCCTGCTGGCAGGTGAAATCGTACAAAGTGCAGCGGTGCTATTTCCGGCATTACTGCAGCAAATTCAACGTCAGTCACTGCCTAATTTCCATCATGAGCTACATTTAGACCAGGCACATTTTCAGGGTCAAGGCACGATGGGTGGTTATGCATTGATTAAGCGAGCACTGCACGAAAGCGATTTATTGCAGCGGATTATGCAATCTTGAACGAATTATCCATAGCGATCAAACAGTACAAGAAAAATACAGTTAGACGTAACATTGTACATTGATAAAAATAATTTATCTTAAAGAAAAAAAACTCGATTTTTAAGTATGCGCGATGCTGAACATACTTCCCCGCGATGGAATAACAGAGGTACTCATACGCCATGAGCTTTGAATCAGAAAAACGTTTTAACGATCTGCAACACTTCCCACGTGGCATTCGTCGCAGCGGTAATTTTACTGTTGGTGAAAGTGATCTGCTGGAACGCCATGGGCATGCCATGATGGAACTGTACCAAGGCAAACGACTGCCAAAAGATGATGTAGAAACTGCATTTGTTGAACGAGTAACCGCTGGTGATGCCGCGGGCAACCCGTTTGCCAAAGTCTGGTTGAAATATATCAAGGTGATCGGTCCACGCCGCGTACACCGTCTGTGCACTTCTAACGGCGACGAAGGTAGCTTCGAAACGGTAGAAGAGCCACTGGAGTAATGGATACGGATCTGCTGCGTACCTTTATTGAGGTCAGCAAAACCCGTCACTTCGGACGCGCCGCCGAGAATTTGTATCTCACACAATCGGCGGTGAGTTTTCGCATTCGCCAGCTGGAACAACAGCTGGGCGTTAGCCTTTTTGCTCGTCACCGTAACAATATTCAGTTAACCCAATCGGGTGAACATCTCCTGCCCTATGCGGAAACTATTTTGCAGACCTTAGGCCGTGCAAAACAGACCTTAGCCAAAGATGATGCCATGCAGCATCAGCTGGTAATTGGTGCACCGCAAGCATGTTGGGAGATGGGATTACAGCAATGGCTCGATGGCTGGTTTAGCGAGCAGCAAGATCAGGCGATGCGGTTGGAAACGGGAAACCGTGAACAACTCTGCCGCCAGCTCTTAGAGCGCGCGCTCGATCTGGCGGTGATGACTGAACCAAGTAAAATTGATGAAGTCACCGTGCGTCAGGTGGGGGAATTTCAGCTTTGTCTGGTGAGTCGCACACCGCGCTTAAATACCAGCATGTTGAATGAACAAGCGGTGATCTGGCTCGATTGGAGCACCAATATGGGCTCAGCGAACGTACCAGCGGAATTATTGCAGCGCATGCCGACGTTACAGACCAGCTCTGTTCAGCAAGCGTTACATCATCTGCTCAAACACGGTGGTGTTGCTTATCTGCCGCGGCATTTTATTGCCAGTCATTTAAAAAATGGCGAATTGCATTTTGTCGACGGTGCACAAGTACTGCCGCGACCCATTTATCTGGCCTATCGCAATGGCAGTGAACAGCAACCTCAATTAGAGGCGCTGCTCAATCGCCCTTTACGTCTTGGCACTCAGACCGTCTAAAGTTTTCGTTTATTCACCTTGACTGAGCTGCTGCGTAAAACCAGCCGTGGCGATAAGGTCAGATGATGAATATCAGTCTCTTTTCCTTCCACTAACCGCATCATCTCCTGACAGCCCAAGTGACCAATTTCACGCATTGGCTGGGAAACACTACTAATGTTCATCACCTTTGCCAGCAACGTATTATCAAACCCGACCACCAGCACCTGCTCAGGCACCTGATAACCACGCTGAAGTAATATTTCAATGACTTGTTGCGCGGCCACATCGTTAAAAGCAAAAATGGCGGAAAATGGTAATGACGGGTGCGTATCCAGATAGTTATTAAAACACTCGGCCAATTCGATTGCCGTCAGTGCCGGTGTTTGAATAATGTTTTCGGGTTCAAGAGGGACTCCGAGCGCAGCCAAACGATCTCTGAAACCACCAAATTTCTGCTCCACATCATCGACGGAACCTAAATAACCAATCGCGGTGTGGCCCATGCTGACCAGATGTTCCGCAACCTGAGCCCCGCCTTCCACATGATCAACCGCCACGCTGGTTAATTCCGCCACCAGTTGTGTTAATACCACCACCGGGAACGGCAGACTATTAAGTGTGGCAATATGCTCAGTCGTGCGTGAACACGGCACGATAAACAAACCGTCAATTTTATACTGCTGACACGCGTTCATCAGCGTCAGCTCGCGTTGAACATCGCCACGAGAGTTAAAAACCAATAACGCCCGCCCAAGGTGCTGCGCTTCCTGCTCAACAATATCCAATAATTCGGCAAAATACGGGTTTGCCAAGGTCGGTAAAATAATGGCGAACAACGGTGTTTTTTCCACACTCTTTCGCCCACCGCCAAGCGGCTGGTTATAAACATAACCCAGCTCTTGCACCACGGCACGCACATGTGCCGCTGTATCTGGTGATACTTTATCTGAGTTATTCAGTACACGGGAAATCGTGGCAATGGATACCCCCGCTACCTGAGCGACATCTCTTATTGTTGTCATTGACGTTCCATTAATTTTTGCATTTCCGGTTGTTATGTTTGTGGTAAAGCCAACGTATGCCAATGAGCATTATTCACGCTTACTGCACCGCTAATCACTTCGGCACTGAACCGGTGACTTGGCCCTTGTTCGGGAAATGCCAGATTCGTCACCGCATAACGTCCATCATCCAGCAGTAGCTCCACCGAACTGCGATCCAGCAATAAATCCAGTGAAATCTTCCGGTTAGCACCTAATGCCAAGCTGTAATCATGCGGAAATTGTTGCGCATAGGTCTCATCGCCAGAAGTAGCAAAACGCTGACAACGTAGCGTTAAAAGGCCATCTTGCGTGGTCAGGATAAGCTGTGTGCCCTGCAACGGCGTCAGTGACCATGAGCTGTTATCATCCAGTGCGACATTCAGCGTTAAGCGAGCAGCATCTGCCCATTCGGTTTGCAGCAGTGTTGCCGAGGCTGCATAGGTTTTATCAGCTAATGGCAGTGTAGCGACATGCGCCGACTCAAGTTCACGAATAAAGGCATGGTGTAATCGCAACCCTTCATTCGTTGGTTTCAGGGTGAGTTCCTGCGGCAAGCTCATCGCCGAACGCCAGCTTTGCGTTGGTGTGTGGTTAGAATAGGGCCAGCAACTCATCCACGCCAGTGCGATACGGCGACCATCACTTTGCGGAAGATCGGCCCAGGTCTGTGTTGCATAGAAATCGCGGCCATGATCCAGCCATAACACGGTTTCCGGCGAATGCTCATCAATGAAACGTTCGCCATCAAACTGACCGACAAAATATTGCGTACCCGAGCCGCCCGCATAAGCTTCACGTTGTACGCCTACAATCAAGATCCAACGACTCTCCGAGCAGCCCTCTATTTTGATTTCAAATAGATCCGGACATTCCCACGCCCGTTCATCATGTGCACCATGCCCGTCACCAAACGATGAGCTGAATTGCCAGTTTTTGGCATCGATAGAACGATAGATACTGACTTGCTGGCCGGTCGTCACCACCATGATCCAATGCTGACTTGGGGTGTGCCAGAACACTTTGGGATCGCGAAAATCTTGCAGACCGGGGTTCGCAATCACCGGATTGCCACTGTATTTGGTCCAGTGGCGGCCATTGTCATGGCTGTAGGCTAAACCTTGCGATTGCGGAAAATCGACATCGTCCGGGCGTTTTTCTGCGGCAATGGTGTAATAGGCCAACAGACCATCTTTGCCATTAAACCAACCGGATTTATCACCATAGTCAACAGTTGCGGTGCCGGAAAAACACATGCCCAACGCATCGGGTGCTAATGCGATCGGTAAGTGTGTCCAGGACAATAGATCAGTGCTGACCGCATGGCCCCAGTGCATCGGCCCCCAAACACTATCGCAGGGGTAATATTGATAAAACAGATGGTATTCACCGTCTTTGAAAACTAATCCATTGGGGTCATTCAACCAGCCAAAAGCAGGCGTAAAATGCAGCAATGGACGGTAATGTTTTTCGGCTAACATGACAGCTCCTAATCACCGATGTAACAAAATAGTTTCATCAGCAATAAATAAAGAAAGAAAGCGACTTATAGCTAAAAAATATACGCTTTAAACGTGAAATACCGCAAACATATAGTGAAAATGATATGTAAAACATGCTGTAACAAATAAATTTTGTTACAGAGCAACCGATAACTGAATAGAAGCTAAAACCTGATCTGTTTGCAGCCCGATAATGTTTAATGTGCCATGTTGATAAATTGCATAACTCGGCTCGGCACCATTACGCGGAAACGTGATCGAACCGGGATTGATCCGGCAGATACCCTTGGCATCTTGCTCAATACCGGCGACATGCGAATGTCCGCTCAGTAACACATCACCCGCGACTAAGGGTAAGCTTTCCGCGTCATACAGATGCCCATGTGTCATGAACCAACGACGAGAATCAACTAACAGCTGGTTATGCGGCGCTAAGCAGGGAAATTGCAGTAACATCTGGTCAACTTCACTCTCACAGTTCCCTCTTACCGCAATGATCTTTTCCCGTAATGCATTGAGCGCTTCTGCGACTAATGGCGGTGCATAACCTTCCGGCACTGGGTTACGAGGCCCATGATTCAAAATATCACCCAGCACCAGATAATAATCCGGTGCGAATTGTTGGGCGTGCTCCAGTGTTTTTTGCAGCGCGGGAAAGCAGCCGTGAATATCAGAAATGATGGCAAAAGAAAGCATGAAGACACCTCATCACTAGGCAGGGAAAAACATTATACCCTTCGTACTTGAAGTTGCAGCATCGTTGACGGCGTTCACTCACCCCAATCACATAGCCTATCTATGCTCATGGGGGTTTGCTCACTTGTCGCCTTGTTGCAACTCCAATTACTTTGGGTATATAGGCGCCCTAAAGCAGCGCGCCCGGCAAAGCCAGGCGCGTTTTGGAGATTAATTTTTCTGGATAAAACCAATCAAACCTTCAGGTTGCCATTCGTAGTACATTTCACTGCGCTGACCACAGCAACTGCCGCTGCAACCACCGGCAGAGACTTTGCGTACCCGCCCCTTGCGCATCCAGACACCTATCATGGCATCAATAGCATCTTCAGAGGTCTGGAACTGCCGGGCCAGCTCGCGCCCGGTCATTCGTTGTTGTTGTTGCAGACAATCGGCTATATCACGCAGGATCATATCAATACCCTCTTGTTCAGCAGAATATCGCCGCGACGGCGTAAACCTAACGTCAGTAACAGGAAACCGCCAACGTAGAACAGGATCCAGAACAGACTGGTGGTCGGGTGGCTGTTAAATGTGGCGACCTGAAAGTAAAGTGTCGACGCCGCAAAGGCCAGCAAGTTACACCACATGGCCACAAAGATAGCCCAGTTACGACCTGACTCGCGGAACAACGCGCCCATCGCCGCTGAACATGGCATATAGAGCAGCACGAATAACAGGTAAGCAAACGCACCCGCCGCACCAGCAAAATGTTGCTGCATGTTGGCATAGACCGAGACATCTACTGATTGATTAGCAGCAGCTGCCTGTTCATCACTGATATCACCGATATCCAATCCGACAGGATCTTTAACGTTAATGTTGGCCAAGTTTGCAGGAATAGTCGCGGCCGCTTCGGTCACTTTATTCCACAGATTAAATTCTGATGTAGCACCCGAATCAGCGGCACTGGCTTGATAAAGCGTATTCAAGGTGCCGACAACCGCTTCTTTTGCGAAAATACCGGTAATGATGCCTACCGTTGCCTGCCAGTTATCTGGTTTGACACCCAGTGGGGACAATACTGGCGTGATCTGCTGTGCTGCAACAGCCAACAGTGATTTACCATTATTCTGATTACCAAACGAACCATCAGTACCCATTGAGTTAAAGACACTCAGTATGGCAACCACCACTACAATCACTTTACCTGCACCTAACATGAATATTTTCAGTTTCTGCCAGGTTTTCAGGAAGATGTAATTTAAGCGCGGTAACTCATAATCGGGCATCTCCATAATCGACGATTCGCTTTTGCCCGGCAGGATCGTGTTACGCAACACCAACCCGGTGAATACGGCAGCCAAGATACCCAGTAAATAGAGTGCAAATACCACGTTCTGACCTGATTGCGGGAAAAACGCGACCGCAAACAACGCATATACCGGTAAACGCGCCCCACAAGACATAAACGGTGCCATGGCATTGGTCAGCATACGTTCACGTTCTGAATTCAGTGTCCGTGTCGCCATGAAGGCCGGTACTGAACAACCAAACCCCATCAGCATCGGCACAAACGCCTTACCGGGTAAGCCCAGATAACGCATTAACCGATCGACCACGAACGCCGCCCGAGCCAGATAACCTGACGCTTCCAGCGCTGCCAAAAACATGTACAGAAAACCAATCACCGGAATGAAAGTGGCGACGGTTTGAATACCGGTACCAAAACCATCAGACACCAGCGCAATTACCCATTCCGGCAAACCGATATGTTCAAATAAGACGCGGGAGCCTTCGACAAAAATACCGCCCGCCAGAATGTCGAAAAAGTCGATAAAGGCACTACCAAGGTTGATCGCAAACAGGAACATCAGATACATCATGCCAAGGAATACCGGTAAACCCAGCCAGCGATTCAGTAACAAATTATCCAGTTGTTCACTGCGTTTCTGGCTCAATTTTCCATGCTGACGTAATGTAGGCCGGCATTCGTTATACACATAACTGAAACGTGCATCGGCCAGTAACAAATCCAAATCATGCTCTTTTTGCAGTTGCGCAATCTGCTGCTTAGCCGGCGCCGTCAGTTGCGCCGCCATCGACTCTTCCACCACCGGATCTTGTTCCAGCAGGCGCAAAGCGCAACCACGATTCGATAAATGCGGGTGAGATAATTGCAGTGCCATTTGTCCCACCAAGACATCAATCTCTTTGCCATAGGCTAGATCTAATGGCTGGGAAGCCTGCGTTTGCTCAATTAATGCCGGTAAAATCGCTTTGAAAGAAAGCACTTCTTTCCGGTTATGCGCAGACAATGCCACCACCGGACAGCCCAGTTTTTCGCTTAATACATTTGTATCAATCGACTGGTTACGACGTTTCAGTACATCGTACTTATTCAGCACCACCAGCACCGGTAAACCTAATTCCCGCAGCTGTAATGTCAGCAACAGGGAACGCTCCAGACTGCTGGAGTCAACCACGTTGATCACCAGATCCGGTTTATTATTCATGACATAACGAAAGGCAATCTGCTCATCAATCGAGCTATCACGGCTTTCCAGCGCGTAGATCCCCGGCAGATCGACTAATTCATAAGCATAATCTTCAAACTGGAATTGGCCGGTTTTCTTATCAACCGTCACGCCACTCCAGTTACCAACCTGCTGATTAGCGCCGGTTAGCGCATTAAACAGTGATGTTTTCCCGCTATTCGGGTTACCTACGGTGACAATGTGATGACTCATACGGCTTGCACCTCGATTAAGCGCGCTAAGGCGGTCTGAATGGAAAGCGTAATGCTGGATGTCGCGATTTGTAATGGATCACCCAATGGTGCCTGCCGAATAAAACGGATCTCTGAAGATGGTAATAACCCCATCGCCATTAGTTTGCGTTTCACCGCAGGTTCGAGTTGCGCCAGACTCACGATGCGAGCCGTTTCACCCGGCTTTAATTCTGACATTAGCATTCTGCACCACCAGTTATTGATAATCGTTATCACTAAGATTCAGTTTAATGATAATCCCGCCAAAATAAAGTGGTTTTGTGAGGAAAACACACTTTCCCAGTGAAATAAATGCTTCAAAAATTATGCCATTACAATGCTTAAACAGTGCGGCAACAATTGCGCAACAACAGTAAGTGAATTAAAACAGGGAAAGCTGAGTATTGACGATTTGATCGAACTGCAGATGGATATGCGGCAGGATGGCGTCGGCCACCGGCTTGAGTTGTTTATCGATATAGTGTTGATAATCGAGCGGATGCTGCTGATACGCCACCGGCTCGGGGCCTTGCGTGGTGATCACATATTCGATCCAGCCTTTGTGCTGATAGCGGGGAGGTAAACCGCGTTGACGGCGGATCTCATCCGCCAGCCGTGCGGCTTTTACATGCGGGGGCTGTGTTTTGTCGTAATCGTCGAGTTTGCGACGTAACCGTTTGCGATAAACCAGACATTCGTCCAATTCACCGCGCTGAGTTTTCTCTATCGTGTCACGGATAAATTCGCGTGGATCTTGTTCTTGAAAAATACGCTCGTACAACCCGGTCTGGAATATTTTCGCCAGTTCCGTCCAATCGGAGCGCACGGTTTCCATGCCCTTAAAGATGAGTTTGTCTTCGCCATTTTCATGACACAGACCGGCATAACGTTTTTTGCTGCCCAATTCCGTGCCGCGTAATGTCGGCATCAAGAAACGGTGGTAGTGCCGTTCAAATTGCAGTTCGAGACACGACTCAAGCTGAAATTCCTGCTGGAGTTTTTCTTTCCACCACAGATTGATCTTCTGTACTAACTCTTTCCCCATCTGTTGCGCTTTTTCTGCGCTGACCCGGTTTTTCAGCCAGACAAAAATAGAGTCGGTATCGCCATAAATGACGGTGTAGCCGTGTGATTCAATAAAAATTCGCGATTCCTGCATGATCCAATGCCCGCGCATGGTAATGCCCGATGCTAAACGGGGATCAAAGAACCGGCAGCCCACCGAGCCCATCACGCCATAAAAGGCGTTCATCAGGATCTTGATTGCCTGTGAACGCGGCTGATCATGCTCGGTTTTCGCTTGTTCCCGCGCTTGCCACAAATGAGCAATTAATCCCGGCAGAATATGATGCTTTCGGGAAAAACGCCCGCCAACATAACCCGAGATGGTGTCTGCTTCCGGCTCTTGTAAACCATGCACCAGCGCCAGCGGATCAATATGAAACGTACGAATGATGCTGGAATACAGACTCTTAAAATCGAGCACTAATACGTCATGGTAAAAACCGGGCAGCGAATTCATCACATAACCACCGGGTGACGTCGCGATTGCGCCGTGCGGTAAATTGGGTGCGACAAACCCAGCCTGATGTAAACGAGGGATATACAGATTAGTAAATGCCGCTACCGAACCGCCGTAACGATCGAGTTCCAACCCGGTTAACTGGCTGCGTAAACAGAGAAACGAAAGTAGATGACACTTATCAAAAATCTCGATCACCAACCGGCAATCTTCCAGATTGTAATGCGCTAAAGCCGGTTTATTGTGATGAAACAGACGTGAGATTTCAGCGATACGATCATCCGGGTCATGGATCGCTTTCCCGCGCCCCAGCAGTTCCTGTGCAACATACTCCAGCCCAAACCGATCAAAGCGGAACGTGGCTGATTTCAGGGCATCAATACCATCGATCACCATACGGCCCGGCAATATCAACTGGCCTTGCTGATCATCCATGCGTGACGGGCGCCAACGCATCAGGCTTTGCCCACGCCCCCACCGCAGAGGGTATTTATGAAATTCGGCCCGACGTAATAACAGCCGGAAATCGAAATTCACCACATTCCAGCCAATGATGATATCGGGATCATGACGCAACAACCAACGCTCCAGCGCCAGCAGCAGTGCGTATTCGTTATTCACCCATTCAATGTGCATCTCAGATGGTTGCGCGGTGCCGACCATGATCACCGTCGAAATCTCACGGCCATCCGGTTCGCGCAGCAATAAGGCAACAGAATAGAGTTCGCCATCCATCGCGCATTCCACATCCAGCGATAACACGCGAAAATGTGGCGTCACTTCAGCCGGTTCAAGTTCGGTAAGTTTTACCTCCCGATAGCCAGCCCGTTGCCGGTAATGACCACTGAAGCGCATGCCTGCCGTAACAAATCGCTGCATCAGGCAGACATCCGCAAAGCGCAGATCGCTTTCATAGATGGTCAGTTGGTGCAAATGCAATAGCTCAACCGCGCGGTGATAAGCCGATAACGTGGGAAAACAGCAGGCTAATACTGGTTCTTGCTGAAAGGTGTTTAAGGTTGTGGTGCGCAAACGACCATGCAAATGATGCTGACGGTATAGCTCTAAAGCGCGCTCTTTATCGCGCAAAGGCAGGTAGAAACTCAGCTGTTCACCAGCCAGAATTAAGCGAACCGGGCCATCTTCCGTCGCCAGCCAGTATTCTACTTGAGCTTGCTCTGCCACATCCCGGCTTTGCCGGGTCAGCAGAAACCCCATCTGGCGGGCGATAAACATCAGTGATTATTTTTTCCCATAACCGGATTGTTTCAGGGTAAACCCTGTGTCGTTGCTCCAGGCATCCAGACCACTGCGGTTATTACCGGCGATCAGGCTGGCAGCAAGGCTCGGGCTATTAAACAGATAATCATCCGTAAATAAATAGCAGTTATTCGTGCGCACCAACACACCTTTCACTAATAAGTTATTACGCAGATCAATCACTGCCTGCCGTAATGATCCAGCCTGTTCCAAGGTTGCCGTTGAACCTTGGGCAATCATAAAACCCGGTTTATAACGCTGCCCCACCGGGTAGCCGCTGGCTTCGGCATCTTTGACCAGAAAACGATACATTTCCCGCTCGTTCGGCTTGGTGCTCATCAAGGCTTTTTGCAGGGTCATTAATTCATCAAAAATATCGATCGGCACCACAGCCGCCACCCGATGGCCCTGACTATCGACGATAAAATTGACCTGTTTGTTCAACATCCGTGATTCCCCCTGTTTTCTATTGTTATCCTGCTGATCTAATACCTGTTTTTTAGTAGGAACTACAACATTTTAATGAAATATTTGGGTGATTCTGCGAACCCTTCGCGCACATAAAAACGATGGGCATCGACTCGGCGCTGATGGCAATGCACTTCCATCCGATCACAGTGCTGCTCGCGGGCATACGCTTCCGCCTGTTGTAATAACGCATTACCAATGCCCTGATTGCGTGCGGTTTCATCAATACAAAAATAGCTGATACGGGCAAAATCACCCGCCAGCGCCAGCTGTGGAATAATGTGCAGCGATAAAAAGCCCACCACTTGTTGATTTATTTCGGCGACCCAACAAGTTGCCGCGGCGTCGTTGGCTATGGCGTTGAGTTTGCTGACCATAAAATCTGCGGTACCGGGATAACCCAGTTGTGTTAATAAATCAGCTAACGCAGACGCATCATGAGTGACGGCTTGGCGACAAAAGCAATTGTCTGACATGCTCCCCTACCTCTGGCAGTGAATAAAACAAGGCACTGTAACCTACATCGTGCGCCAGATTAGTGTGTGGCGTCGTGATGGCTAACACGGTTAAACCGGCATCGTGCGCACTACGAATACCGGTCGCCGAATCTTCCAATGCCAGACATTCGTCTGCCGAAAGATTCAATCGCTCCAGTGCGGTCAAATAAGGTTCAGGATGTGGTTTGGCATTTTGTACATCATCACGGGTAATGATCAACGGGAAGAAATCGCGCCACCCCAGACTATCCAGCACCGGTTCGATTTCCTTCCGATATGAGCCGGTGACTAAGGCAACCGCCAGTTCACTTTGTTGCATATCACGCAGTAACTCATAAGCACCGGGCATAGGCGTCGGTAATTCAGTTTCTAATAAAGAGAGAAAACGCGCGGTTTTCTGCGCCATCAATTGCTCTGTCGCAATGGGTAATTGGTAATCCTGAATCAATGTTTTTGCTGTCGCATAAGTTGAAACACCGGAAAATTGCGCCATGTACCGGCTCTTTTCCAGCGAACAACCAAAAGGCTGCAATTCCGCTTGCCATGCGGCATAATGTAAATGCTCTGAGTCCACAAGCGTGCCATCAAAATCAAAACAAATTGCCCTGACCATTCCACTCTCCTCTCTATTTATTATTTATTTCCCGCTATTTATTTCACCCTTTATTTCACACTGCACCAAAATACATAAAAAATCACAATTTCTGCTTATTTATACTTGATGCGAGTGGGGTTTTTCACCATCATAGCGCTACTTTTGTAGTTAGGACATTACCGACTATGGTACGTGAAAGAGATGCAATGCTGGTGCATGCGTTCCGTCATTCAACCCCGTATGTAAACCACCACCGTGGTTCTACCTTCGTGATCATGTTGAGTGGTGAAACGGTTGCTGATGAAAACTTTTCCTCGCTGATCGCAGATATCGCGCTGCTGCAAAGTCTGGGGATCAGGCTGGTATTGGTTTTTGGTGCTCGTCCGCAAATTGATGCAGCCCTGATTCAGGATAATATTCCTCTGCGCTTTCATAAGCATGTTCGCGTCACTGATGATGAAACATTCAGCGTAATCAAACAAGTCTGCGGCGGCATGCAGATGGATATCATGGCAAAAATGTCGATGGGTCTGATCAATACCCCGATGGCCGGTGCCCATCTGAACGTGGTCAGTGGTAACTTCGTGACCTCACAACCGCTGGGCGTCGATGAAGGCGTGGACTATTTCCATGGCGGCCGTGTGCGCCGTGTGGATGCTGATGGCATTAAACGTCAGTTAGACATGCAAAATATTGTCTTGATCTCTCCGCTCGGTTTTTCTGTGACTGGCGAAAGCTTCAGTGTCAGCTCAGAAGAAGTGGCTGCGAAAGTCGCGATTGCCCTTAATGCCAATAAACTGATTTCATTCTGTTCTCATCAGGGTGTTATCAATGAAAAAGGCGAAGTGGTACCTGAATTGTTCCCAGAACAGGCAGAAGAGTATTTAACTCGTCTGGAAGAACTCGGCGATGACAGCTCAGGTACGGCGCGTTATTTCCGTTCCGCGATTGCCGCTTGCCGTGGTGGTGTGCCTCGCAGCCATCTGGTCAGCTACCGTGAAGACGGTGCGCTGGTGCAGGAACTGTTTACCCGTGATGGTATCGGTACGCAGATTGTACGCCACAGTGCGGAACAAGCCCGTCAGGCCACCATTGATGATATCGGCGGAATTTTAGATCTGATCCGTCCGTTGGAAGCGGAAGGTATTCTGGTTAAGCGCTCCCGCGAACAGCTGGAAATGCAGATCGACAACTTCTTCATTATTGAACGTGATGGCATGATCATCTCTTGCGCAGCGTTATACCCCTTTAAAGAAGAAGCGATGGCGGAAATGGCGTGTGTGGCCGTACATCCGGAATACCGCAGCTCCAACCGTGGTGATCGTATGGTGTCACAGATCGAAGATTTGGCCCGCTCGAAGAATATCAAAAAGCTGTTTGTACTGACGACACGTTCTATCCACTGGTTCCGTGAACGTGGTTTTGAGCCGGTTGAAGTGAGTGCATTACCGATGGAAAAACAGCGCCTGTATAACTACCAGCGTCGTTCTAAAATTCTGATGAAAGATCTGTAAGAAAGTAAAAGAAGCAAAAAAAGACGGGGCCGCAAAATGGGCGGCCCCGGTTTGGCAATGGAGATTTCTGGTTTCCACGGAGCGCAATCTACCAACTTGCCCCATAGTGGTTCGTGTCAGTCGTCACATTTTGTTGCATTCGTTACCAGCTATTAACATAAAGTTAAACCTTCATCACATTTCATCACCGCAAAAAGCACTGAAATCATTCAATATTTAGTTTTGTTTACCTCGGATCGTGCGGTAACTATTCCCCTTTTTGGTGATCGCCTGTTACAATAAGCGCGCAAATACATAAATTTGCACCCCATCCAACACAGCGCAGATCCGCATAGCTTTGCTATCCGCAGCTACGTTAAATGGGGCCAGAAGAGGAGCGTTACCCAGGTCGCTGACAACAGGTGCCAAAAACCGTTGAAGGTCAGTCAGGGGGAGTAACGCCGAGATAAGCATCATCTTTGGCGATGGTGGTTGTCGGCTGCGGAGGCTGAATCCTCCGGGCTGTCACCTGAGGGTGGAGCGCTTCTGGCTGGAAAGAATTCCCTTCCTGCCGCACAAGTTGCACCTTCGTTGTATCAGTTTGTTATATACCCAAACCAATTGGAGTTGCAGGTAGGCGGCAAGTGAATGAGACCCCATGAGCATAGATAAACTATGTGATTGGGGCGAATGAGAGTAGCCAACGCCACTGCAACTTCAAGTGGGAAAGGTATCCCTGCTTAATTCAAGGAGAGCCCGTGAGCAAGGTTACTGTTGCTAAATTTGGTGGCACAAGTGTCGCCGATGCCGAAGCCATGCGCCGTTGCGCAGCCATCGTTACCCAAACTGCTAACACCCGTGTGGTGGTGTTGAGCGCCAGCTCTGGCGTAACCAACCTGCTGGTTGATCTGGCACGGGGAACGTTATCCGCTGCCGAGCAGGAAATTCATCTGAAAAAACTCAAATCTATTCAGGACAACATTCTGAATGAATTGGGTAACCCTGCCCCACTGCGTCAAACCATTGATGGGATCTTAAAAGAGATCGCCGATATGGCGCGTCAGGCGACTCAGAACAGCGATGCTGCTCTGGAAGATCGTTTAGTAGCGCAAGGCGAGCTGATGTCGACCCGCCTGTTCACCGATATGATGAACCATCTTGGTCACAAAGCCGTGTGGTTTGATGTGCGTAAAGTATTGCGCACTGACAGCCGTTTTGGCCGCGCCACACCGGCTATTGAAGCGATCCATAATCTGGCACAGCAGGAAATGGCTGGGCTGCTGAAAGACCATATCGTGATCACGCAAGGTTTCATCGGTGCCAATGCTGATGGTCAAACCACCACGCTGGGCCGTGGCGGTAGTGATTTCAGCGCCGCATTGCTGGCAGAAGCACTGGGTGTTGATGAACTGGAGATCTGGACTGACGTACCGGGCATCTACACCACCGATCCTCGTTTGGTGAAAGAAGCGCACCCGATCCCGGAGATCTCTTTCTCTGAAGCGGCGGAAATGGCAACTTTCGGTGCCAAAGTGTTGCATCCGGCGACCTTGCAGCCTGCGGTACGTAAAGGTATTCCGGTCTTTGTTGGCTCCAGTAAAGAGCCTGCAGCTGGCGGCACCTGGGTACGTGATACCACCGAATCAAACCCGCTATTCCGTGCGGTAGCTCTGCGCCGTAACCAGATCCTGTTAACGCTGCACAGCCCGAACATGCTGCATGCCTGCGGCTTCCTGGCCCAAGTGTTCACCATTCTGGCCAAACACGGCATCTCGGTTGATCTGATCACTACTTCTGAAGTGAGTGTTGCTATCACGCTGGATCAAACCGGCAGCTCATCCACCGGTCGTTCTGTATTGAATGACGGTGTATTAGATGAACTGAATGCGTTCTGTAAAGTGAAAGTGGAAACCGATCTGGCACTGGTTGCGCTGATTGGTAACCGCATGAGCGAAGTGAATGGCGTGGGTACGCAAGTTTTCGACGCGGTTAGCGAACATAACGTGCGCATGATCTGCTACGGTGCCAGCACGCATAACCTTTGCTTCTTGGTGCCGGAATCGGATGCCTCATTGGTTGTACAAAAACTGCATCAACGTCTGCTGGGAAAATAAATTTTCCGGCTTGAATTAAAAAGGCGTCGTAATGACGCCTTTTTAATATCATGTCTACCTCTAACCAATAACTATTTATTCGCTACTACCAAATTAACCACGCGGGTTATTTATTCTAATTCAAAAACGCTTACTGATTTTTCAATCTCTTTCGCTAAATCATTCAGATTATTAATCGTGTTACAAAAATCACCGATTGAATCAGATGTTTCTTTCACCATCGCAGAAATTCGTTCAATGTGTTCTGCTAAATCACGAGAAGCAAGATCCTGCTCTGATGTTGCATGTGTCACCTGTTTAATCATATTCAGCGTATTATTCGAGCTTTCCTGAATATCATTAAACATCGTTGTTACTTGATGGGTGTTTTTAAGACTTTCCTCAACTTTCGGTGCAATATCCCCAATCGTTTTTGCCACATTATTGGTTTCATTTTGAAGGATCTGAATCATCTCATTAATTTCAGAAGTCGCTTGCGATGTTCTTGACGCGAGTGTTCTGACCTCATCAGCAACAACCGCAAATCCACGCCCTTGTTCACCCGCTCTTGCCGCCTCAATCGCGGCATTTAATGCCAGCAGGTTGGTTTGGTCTGCAATTTCTTTAATGACATTTACAATGCCGCCAATTTGATTCGATCTGTCTTTTAATTTCTTAAAATCTTCGATCGATCTATGAATAAATGTAGATATATCAATAATTGAATCATTCGTTTTTTTGACCACATGATTGCCATCAAGACATAAATTCATGGCCTGTTCTGAGTTTTGCTCTGTTAATTCTGTATTATAGGATATCTCTTTAATACAAACAGACAGTTCCTGAATCGATGCAGCAGTCGATACTGATGCTTCTGAAGAACCTTTCGATGCCGAATCAATGACTGTGATTTGATCTTGCAATGCAGCACTTAAACGAGCCAGTGTATGTAACCCTTGTTTAATGGTCGTAATTGTTTGCACCAATGATTTTTGCATGTACGCCATCGACCCAATCAAACTTTGCTGAGAAAGATAACTATCTAATTTTTCGGTCAGCTGTCCCATTGCAATTTTTTTAGTTACAGACACTGCATAATCAGGTTCGCCACCTAATTTGCGGATAATGGTTTTTGAAATATAGAAAGAGATAAAGACAACCATCAACAAAATCGGCGTTGCGATGAAGAAGAATGTCTTCGCATATGCATAATATTGCTCTTGAATATCATCCATATACACACCAAAACCGACAACCCAATTCCAATCCGGTAATTTCGTAAATCCGTTCACCTTTAAGACTTTAACGTCAGCTCCTGGCTTCATGTTTTCTTCTACAGTAAAGTCATATTCTTTTCCCTGTAGTTGCTGCATTTGCCCAGCATATGAATCCTGCAATTTTCCTAGCTTTTCAATTCTTGGATGTACTCTTGAAATCGCATGATTATCATTTGACCAAATATATGAAGCACCTTCTCTCATTCCTGAGAGTAACTCAACGACCTTCTTTTCTGCTTCAGCTTGTGAAAGCTGGCCATTTTTACTTTGTTGAATATAGAGATTGCTCTGGTTTCTGGCAAAATTCAGAATTGTATGAATTTCATGCTTACGGCTTTCTATCAGATTATCTTTTATCGAATAAAGCCCATATGCCCCGATGATTGCATAACCGATAATAGATATCGCCACAATTATCATCAGCTGTTTTTTTAATGTCATAGAAATATCCAATCAATTCCAAACGCTAATAAACCAACTCACTTTTATCACATCTTCATATTCCGAATTTATCGTATTGATAAAGGATCATGAAGCAGCAAGATGTTATACCTAACGGTCATTGGTATAACATCTTTTAGGGGGATATCATCTATATTTTGCGATCTGAGTCTAAATGTGGTGTCAGCGATAATTCCAAAATCCCCTTTTACAGATCAATCAAAACAAGTTCCGTTGTTTCAGTATTTAAATTCAGCATCCGATATCTGTCCCTTCACTAGAAGATAATTACAGCCACCAGCGCATCAAACCAAACGCCAATAAACCACAGCTGATCACGATCAACTGCTGACGGCATTTTAGTGCGACGACAAAAGCTACCAAGGCGGCAATCAGATACGGATTTTGCACATTCAGCTGCACCACACCGTCATGGATCAGCGTGGTTTGCGCGATAATGGCACTTAATACCGCAATCGGCACATAGTTAAACGCCCGTTCCAGCCACTCGGGAAACACCATTTTTCCAGCTAATAACAAGGGTAAATAGCGCGGCAAAAAGGTCACTAACATCATGCCCATGATCAGTGTCCAATGATTCATTTCTTCATTCCTTTTTCCAATACCATCCCTGTAGCTACCGCCAATAAAGAAGCAATCATCAATCCGCTTTGGTTCGGCCAATCACGCATTAAAATACTGCATACCACGGCAACAGCCGCACAAGCCCATTGCGGAAACTTCTTCAGCGCCGGCACCACGATGCTGATAAATGCCACCACCATGGCGACGTCCAGCCCCCATGAGGTCATATTGGGCAGTTGTTTACCGACCGTCACACCGACCAGCGTACACAGTGCCCAGTTGGAATACATAAACAAAGCGGAACCGAGGTAATACCAGACCAGCTCGCCGCGCTGCACTTCGCTTTGTAAGCGTTGACTGACTACCGCAAAGGTTTCATCGGTTAACCAGAAGGCCATCAGTGTTCGCCGTGGTAGCGAAATATCACGCACATGCGGCATTAACGTGGCGGCATATAACATGTGCCGCAGATTGACGATAAACACTGTCAGACAGATGATCGGCAATGCGGTTGCCGAAGCCAGCAAAGTGACCGCAATAAATTGAGAAGCACCGGCATAAACCAGCAACGACATGCCCAGCACAGACCACAGACTCAAGCCATTATCAATGGCCAGTGCGCCATACAACACGCCAAACGGGGCAGCGGCAACCACCAGCGGCAAGGTATCAACCCAGCCCTTCCGAAATAAATTCCATTTTGAATAAGACATTACGCTTTCAGCTTCCTGAACAAGAATGCACTTATGCTATCATCGACTTAAACTTCGACATAACCCACTTGGCATAACCCACTTCATCATGCAAATTATTCAATGTAGTTATGAGCGGCATGCGGCTGCTATCCTCGCCATCTTTAACGATGCCATTTTGCATTCCACCGCGCTGTATGATTATCAGGCCCGCACGATGGACAACATGGTGTCATGGTTTAAAAACAAGGAACTCGGCCACTATCCGGTGATTGGGATCGAAAATGAATCCGGTGAATTGATGGGTTTTGCCAGTTACGGCAGCTTCCGCGCCTATCCGGCCAACAAATACACACTCGAACATTCGGTGTATGTGGCAGCCCCTTTTCGCGGACAAGGTATTGCGCAAACACTGATGCAACATCTGATTGAACTGGCACAAGCGCAAAACTATCACACGCTGATTGGCAGCATTGATGCCAGCAATCAAGGCAGTATCGCGTTGCACGAGAAACTGGGCTTTGTGCATGCCGGCACGATTCGGCATGCCGGATTTAAGTTTGGCGACTGGCTGGATCTGGCCTTTTACCAGCTACTGCTGCCTACCCCGCTATACCCAAAGGAATTGGAGTTGCAGCAAGGCGACAAGTGAACGAATCCCCATGAGCATAGATAGACTATGTGATTGGGGTGAGTGAACACCGTCAACGATGCTGCAATTTCAAGTACGAAGGGTATCAACCGATTGACGGCTGATCTCACAACGGGCTGCTGCTCTTACGATATTCACTCGGGCTAACCCCGACGCGCTTTTTAAAGACGCGGGAAAAGTAGAGCTGATCGTCATAGCCGGTTTGCTGACCGATGACAGCAACCGGCAATGGCGTGGTTTGCAGCAGCAGTTTGGCGCGGATGATCCGCTGATCTTCGCGCCAACGGACGATGCTGACTCCTACCTGTTCGCGGAACAGATGCGCTAATCGTGACGGCGATAAAAACACCTGCTCGGCTAATTCTTCTATCGATACTTCCGCCGAAAGCGAGGCACTTAAGATCTGGCACGCTTCGAGAATGCGGTGATCCATCGGTGCATGATCGGCTAATGACGACACTTCGTAACAACGGATCAGTAGCCGCTCCAACAGGTTCATGGCCAACTGTTCCGACATCGGGCGGATCTCTTTGTGCGTCTCTTCGATGTTCAGAAACAGGCTATCGAACTCATTGGCTAATTGCTGATCGGCCAGTTTGATGTGCCCGACACGTTCCACCTCATGTGGCCAACGCAGCCAGTCGGCCCAATAAGCGCGTGGACGGAAATAAACCCAGCGGTGATACCACTCATTACTGTCATCAGCACGACCGTAGTAGTGCACCGCTTCCGGTGGAAACAACAACAGATCGCCCGGTTCCACGATAAATTCATGCTCACCGGAAAAGATCTTACCTCGCCCTTTGACCGTCAGGTTCATGATGTAACCTTTCATGCCATTCGGACGATCAATGATGAAATCGAGCACGCTGCCTTTTTCAATTGGCGTCATGCCCGACACCAGAAATACGTCAAACGCATAACCCGGCAGCAACGGATTCAGTTGTTTAGGTTTGTCTTTTTGCATGGTGGACATCGCAGAGAAGAGCTTCTCGGTAAAAAAATCAGCTTTATGCATTGTATTCAGCCACCATTAATTTGCTGTGTAGATCGGGGATAATTCCATCAGGTAATTGAGTTCCATCACACTTATCAATTACACCTGTGTAAACGTTATCATTTTGCCAGCCTGACCATGTCATCAGTGATATACCCAAAGTAATTGGCGTTGCAGCGAGGCGACAAGTGAGCGAATCCCCATGAGCATAGACAGGCTATGTGATTGGGGTGAGTGAACGCCGTCAACGACACTGCAACGTCAAGAACTAAGGGTATATGACCGCAAAACATCATCCATGCTGTGTGCAATACTGGTCAGTTCATTGGCCAACTTCTGGCAGGATGCAGCCGAACTGCTATTCTCATTCGCCTGTTGCGCCACTGTTTCGACCTGTTGCGCAATAACGTCCGTAGCTTGCCCTTGTTCACGAATGGCATGAGAAATGTCCTGTACTAATGCTTCGCTATCGCCCGCCACACTGCAGATATCATTCATCTTCTGGCTCGCTTCACCGGCACTGCTAACGCCCGCTTCCACCTTGGTAACGGCTTCTTGCATCAGGTGCACCGCACTGGCTGACAGGTTTTGCACATTATTAATGATGCTACCGATCTCTTGCGTGGCTGATGCCGTGCGTGCCGCCAGATTCCGCACCTCATCTGCCACTACCGCAAAACCACGCCCCATTTCACCAGCCCGCGCCGCTTCAATGGCCGCATTGAGTGCTAACAAGTTGGTCTGCGCCGCCACATCGCTGATGACGTTAATGACAGATGCTATGGTTCGGTTTTGGTTTTCCAGATTGTGCAATTCTTTCGCCGCTTCGCTGACCGCAGCAGAGATGGCATGAATATCGGCGACGGTATTGGCAATCACCGCCAGCCCTTGTGTCGCTTGATCACCGGCTTCATGCGAGCGATCGCTGGCGCCCTGCGCCTGATCGGCGACGTGATTAATGCTGACCGTCATCTGTTCAACGGCGGCGGCCATCTGGCTGGAAGAGGTTTGCTGTATACCTGCCGTATTGGAAACGCCACTGGCGGCATCTAACAATCGATCTGAGATGGAGGTGACCTGTTGAATACCATGCTGAAACTGACCAAAGTTTTCCTGCAAGCGGGCAATTAAGGCGTTAAAGGCCATCAACAGATGGGAGATTTCATCGTTACTTTTGATTTCGGCGCGTAAGGTAAAATCGCGGCTTTGTTCAATGCGGCTGATGGTAGAAACCGCACTGCGGATGCCATGCCGGATCTGCCAGAACAACCAGCCGCCCACCAGCATTAAACCGACCAGTACTACTACAACGCTCAGGATCAGCTGACTTAATGCATTGTCATACGCCGCCCCCGCCCGCTGGCTGCTGGTTTGCACTTGCTGATGATTTTGTGCG
>NZ_OY781370.1 GCF_963676665.1 uncultured Tolumonas sp. | reverse complement strand
AATTTCGCGAGCTCAGCAACTTCATCAACACCTTCATTATGATTAGTTGCATGCTCATGGATCGATATAATTTCATCGATCTTCTTTGCCATAAACTCAGATATTTCTTGCATATAAATACCTCATGGTCTGTTTATCAAATTATTTAAATTTTTTGATAATTAGATCAATCTTCTTATTGTAGGATAAGTTAATTCTCAGACTCTCCAGCCCCCCCCCCTACTAAATGAAATATTGGCAATATTTATTCATAACCATCATATGATGATATAACGTTTCAAGCTAACGAATGGATGAGATAACCACTTTGAGCAAAGCAGTTATCTCATGAAATTTATATAATTATCGATTCAGTATTTTCTGGACGTCATCACGCGTACGATTCACTTGCTTATCGACCGGATGAGCATCATCTTCTCGATTTCGCTGCGTTGATTTATTCAAACCAGATTCGTTGTTTTCTTTACATTGCTTGTCACTCATACTTCACCTCAGTCATTAAGTTATTGAAGAGTTAGTCATCATGTCTAGCTCTGTATTAATTCTAGTGATAAATAACAAGCCGTATACAAGAGAAAACCTTATCCTACAAAAATAGGATAAATTGAAAAAATCAGTGATAAAAAATTTTACGATGAATAATTTAAGCTAATCCTACAAAAAGATGATTGAATCAATGGCAAATAGATACTTAAATAAATTTGTATTAACAAAAAAATTATTTAAATTTATTAATGTATAAGTACATCCGGGAGATTCACCATGAAAAATCCAGAAGTGTTATTATATGAAGAAGTGAACAGTGAAAAATTATTATCTATCTTAAATCAGGCATATATTTCAGGACATCTTGACGACGATGGAGACATCGTCGCTGATGTCGATGGACACACAATCCTCTTAACACTGAATAAACGTAATAAGCTGATCAAGTTTACAGCACTATATAGTTTGAAGGATTCGTTTCCTTTAGAATTAAAGCACTCACTTACAAACCTCATGAATGATGATGTGATTTTAAGTCGATTCTCTGTGCCTGACATTGATGCGAACGTGTTAGTTTCAGATTACTTTTTACCGTATGAGGCAGGAGTGCTTGAGCAGAATATTATTTCTTCTCTCAGAATGATGTCTCGGATCAATAGCCATGCAATCCGTTATTGTGATCCACAAGATATAATTAACTAATTATTCACATCAATAAAAAGGGCTTAAATAGCCCTTTTATTTTATGGTTTTTATCTAGAAAATTATATTCTAATCATTTAGAAGGTAATTCAAATCAATAACACCTTCCTTCATGTTTATTTTGTAGACTAATGGATTCACAGCATTCAAATTAATCTCCCAACAACCTTTATTTATCACCGTTAACTCTAGAATATTTACAACATTATTACTGATTAATTTCACTGTTGGTTTCTGATTGTTACTTTTCACAATAAATTTATGCATTTCATTGAAATACAATTCAAAAAATGATTTATTTTCAGCCGAACGAACAGCTTGGCGTAGGGGAATAAAAACTGAATCATTAAGTTTCTTACTCAGATGTGTTCTTGTATTAGTGAGCGTGTTACAGCATTTTCGGCGGATACATTTATCGACAACATTCGCATCACACTCAAGTTCATCATGCAATATATCTTTTCCAATTGCATTGTTCAGCAATTCCAGAAGTCTTTGATCTTCTAAAGAAATATGCAACGGCAAACCATGGTTTATGGCTTGATTGAATGACTGAATAAAGTTCTCGAATAATGGTTGATGTATATGCTCCTCATTACCAATTAATTTAATTAAATCATCACTTTTTATATCAATCACCAAATAAAACGGGTACTTAACTTCGGTTAAAAATGGGATTTTTATTCCTATTTTTTTATTGCTTTCGAATTTATCTGCAAGAAACGCACAATATGGATATTGAAACATCACATAATCATTATAGTTAAAATCAGATTTATACTCAGGTAAATCAAGACTCAAGCTCAATTCATTATTGAATACCTCAGTAATAACGTCACCAACAGTGATACCAATATCTGCCGTTTCATTGTTATTTAAATAATCTAATAATGAGCAATATACATTGTACTCAATCACATTTTTAACATGTGACATTGCAAAAGATGTGGGCGCAGGGGAAATGAAGACATGATAATGACTTAAGTCTACATCTTGGTATTTCATGAGTTCAAAAAATGCATCATCAGGATCATAACCAATGATCACTAAAATCTTCTTCCCATCATGGGGTTTGGGGAGTGAATGTGCTGGCTCAAAAAAACCGAGTTTATCGCCAAGCTTTGTCGAAATTTTAAATTTTCGAAACTCAGAAAAAAAATCATGCGATGACTGAACATATAAAGAACAGGCGGTCTGATAAACCTCTGTGATGCACACATCAATCAAAGAATTAATGAGAATTAGACTTTGCATGATTTGTCCTTAGTTTCACCAATTTGAATATGGTTTGTGTATCTAGTTGCCATTTCTACATATAATTTTTTTATGAACTCAGCGTGAGTATTTCTTCTCATTTCTCGCAATTTATTAAGATCAGAAAGGGAAGACCTCAAAAAACTTGAGTGTAGACAAATAGCAGCTATTGAATGTTCATAAAAATAAATGATCATAGCAACATCACCAAGGGTTAGTTTACTCCCATCTAATCGTTTTAGATCATACGAATGATCCACCTTTTTATGTCTATCTATAGCATACAAATCTTTTACACGTGAAGCGGTTCTATTTCCACTTTTTAGCTTTTCAATATTATTTATTTCTTTATTATTGGATGAATGCGCTTCTTTAGCGAAATGGTCTATAATTAAACTTCCATATTCCTGAGCGGACATATCAAGGTTCACTATATTTTCATATTCCAAACCAAATGAAATATGTTTTGCCAACTGTCCAAGCTTGTCACAATAAAGTGAGTACTGATCACTCATTTTCAATTCTTCAAAAAAGATATGAAAATGTAAGATACCATCTGAATTGGCTGTGACAGGTATTTTATTTTTTTCGGGATCGAAAAATATTTCTCCATTATCATCGCTACTGACACAATACGATAACTTATATTGTATCAGTGCTAAATCATAGAAATATAGGGATTTATAATGATTGTCTAGCACATCAGGTTTTGTTTGAAAAATTGTAAATATTGTCGATAAATACAACTTATTAACACGATCCATTTCGACTGCACGATTAAAATCAGCCACTTTTTTATCATTAAATGTAACTAATCCTTCCTTTTTAATCTCACAATAAAAAGACAATTGTTTGACATCGCCAAGTTCTATTTTTAAACCTGAACTTCCGAAATCTTGATATAATGTAAAAAAAATCAAAAAATTAAACAAGAAAACATCATTTCTATCATTTTGAGTATAATTCATTATGGATTCATTTTTATTACCATCACAATCACCAATGATGTCATATAAAAACTTTCTGGAAACCTGTCTTATTCGTTCTTTTTTATCTCGATAACCTTCATCCACAATAATAGTATAGCCACGCATAATGTGTTGAGGTATAGGATTTTTATTTTTGAGTCCCTCAGCCGAAACCCAATGGTACAAACTAATATCTTTATATTCTTTCGATTTACTTAGTTTGTTCAAACTATTAATGATCTCTTCTGGATATATATCAATTGCTTCCGTAAATTGCTCTTGAACCAGTGAGTGAAACGTTGTGAAGCTTAAGTACAACTTATTCTCATTCATATAAAACCCATCGCATTCTTTTAATGAGTCTAGCTTATTCAAAAAATTAAGCAGTTAAGAACAAATTAACATAAATCAAATGCTAATTAAATGATATATATCTAGAATTCACCCAACCAAAGACAGATTTAGTCGTTATTCCTGTTTGACAATATTCATTGTCAGGCGTAATACAGTGAACTCCCGCTGGAACTTCGACAGGTAGCCAAGTCAAGCCTGATGAGTTATTTGATTCATTAAGAAAAAAAAGAGAGCCCACGTCAATAGTTATAACTTTTGAATATCTGCTTGAGGGACCTGACCTAATATTGATGTCTCCAAACTGGTTAGATAAGACGACGCGCTTTGAAACTGGTGCGGATATATCTTTGTCAATCGTCGAGGGTTTGATGGAACTTTGGGTTACGTGCTCAACAGTTGTGATCACCGGATCGCTGTGGGCGTACCACTTTGTCATAAGGCTGGTAATTGCGATAAGCACAGCAACCCCCCCCATCAATAACCGATTTTTAGGAAGATGAAATAGTTTTCGGAGATTAGAACCGAGAGTAGTCAAATTTTTTTTTTCAAGATCGGTGCAGCAGGAGTAGGGGCTGATATATTTCTAATGACGCGAGTTAAAGTGATTGCAAATTCTTGTGCTGTGGGTCGCACCAAGGCTGTTCCAGACAACCCCCGTAGCAAAAGGTCTTGAACTTCAAGTGGAAGCATTTGAAATCTATCATGAAGTTCATGTCTTCTATAAATGTACTGCTCAGTCGCTTTCGCAATCACTAGTAAATCATTATCAATCGCATCTTGAGGCAGTGTAACATCTTCATATGGATCGACAAATGAAGCCAAAAATGGGTGAATTCGACATAATATCTCGTAAATGATGACACTGAGTGCGAAACAATCCCAAGAGGTGGTTAACTCTTTCATTTTTTGAAGATGCTCTTTTGGGCTATAGTCAGGGCTTCTTGCATCGTTCTGAAATGAGCTCCCAATCTGCATAGAATCTGTGTCTAACAAATGCACTCTTCCATCAATAGACACCAATACATTTTGGGGTTTTAAATCGCCAATAATGACCCCAGCAGAATGTAGTTTAGCAACTGCAATTGAAAGATTGGTTGCGATCTTCAAAAGGATCTCTGTTTGGCTGGAGTCAAATTTTGACTGCATTGCCACATCTAAAGTATTCATTTGCGATAGCGTTAATTCATACAAGCTCATCGTCGATGATGATACAAACGGCATAACAAACCCAACCCATTCTTGCTGCTCGTTATACACTGAAGCAAGAGGCCAAGCGATTGTAAAACAACTCTCCTCCGGTATTGGTCTATGCAACATGTGATCGATTTTTAGCCGTTTGATCTGCCTTTTATTTTCATGAAAGATTTTCATACAAATCAAATGATTATTATCAACCTCAAATACAGTTCCCTCCGCACCACAGCCAAGCTGTTTGCCAACCTGTAACGTGTGACCATCGCAAAAGTATTCCATTTGCAGCCCCTTGATTAAAAATGACCCAAATGAGCAACAACCAACGATCGATCGTCGATCTCCTGTTTGATAATAGGATTATCAGTTAAGAATTGGTTTAAGGTGTCATTCGGGTTACTAGAGCCATAAAATAACGACTCGATCAACGGATTAAAAAAATCTGGAAATGGTTCATTTTTTTGGATAACTCGGTTAGACCTTTCATCAAAGTGACTAATATTCCAAGCATAGTTTTCCAATCCATCGGTCAGAGCCACGACTGCATCGACATTGCTAGCTTTTACAATCGAAGTTTGAACTAATCGACACAGATTTCTCGACGTGAGAAAATGAGTTTCGTTCGCATACTCCCCTTTCAACGGCGCAAATAATGCCTGCCACTGACCCTCTTTCGTTCTGAACCCGGCTCTTCCATCACCGATATTGGCACAGAGAATATGACCTTCATTCGAAACTAACAGCGCTATAACGGTAGTGCTATAATCGTTCAAATTTGCATTTGCCTTCTTTGTTGCGAAGAACTCAAGCTCTGACCTCACCTTGAGGAATCGTAAAACAATCTGTGCCTCGAAGACTTTTTCGTCAGGAAGATCAACGTGATAGCTTTTCGCAAGTGATTCTAAAAGAGTGCCGATTCGTTGCGCCGCATACTTAGCGCCTAAACGACTCTTTGGACAAGAACCGGCTCCATCAGCCACGACCATAATCGACCAACCATCAATCTGTTTGATATAATGTGAATCTTGGCAGCTTATTTTGTTCGCCCCTTTAGCTGAGGCGCCGATGAGTGCCCATCGTTCTGCTGAATGTTCTTCCGGCTCATCAGGTAATAAAGTAGTGTTGGTTTCGCGTTTAATATCATTTTTCTTTGCTCTAATTAATGACCACATAGCTGTAAACTCCTTAGATAATGGGAAGGCATTAGCCAACTGCGCTCACGTATTGCTGTTGGCTAACTTAATCAAGATCACACTGTAAAACCCTGCTTCCAGTCTTTTACGGCCTCAGCGACATCGTTCGGATCGCGACTTACTGAGCGACTTAGCCAGTCAACAAAATCACCCAAGTGAGTTGAATCAGAAATCTTCAATGCTGGCATTTGCTTGCCATCAACATAGCCGTTCAGGTTTTGAATAACGGTCATGTCTGCTTGATCGCCAATACCAAATCCCAAGAAAGAATATTTTTTATTCGTGGTATCAATACGAATTCGTTCAGCTAATTCTGTTAATCCATTTTTTGTATTCGGCTCCCCGTCAGTTAGAAGTAGAAGCAATGGGCGATGATAGGACATCCCAAGTTCGCGATACTCTTGTTTGCGCTTCGTTACGAGGTCGAGAGCCATTTCAATACCTGCTTGCATCTCTGTACCCCCCTCAGCATTTACTTCCGGCATTTGATCAATATCAGCCGCGAGTTGAGATTCAAGTAAGATATGAGCATCACTATTGAACTCGACGATTGATATCTCAATGCTCTGTCTCATTTTGTGGTTCTCTTTAATTTGAATCAGGAATCGTTTCAACGCTTCATTAAGATCATGGTTCGCCTGACCATGCGTAGAACCAGACCCATCCAACATCAAAATTATGTACAATATTGTTTGCACATTTTTAGGCATTTTAATTTCGTCATGATTGAAACTCATAATTAACTCCTAACTATTCCAGTATTTGAGTTAAACCGCTTAACCCATGAATTAATTAAACAACCATATTTTTATGACTGCTAGAGACATTTTGTAGGATAATAAATTAAATGATTAATCATGTTCATCCAGCATCCCTAGCCTACTGACAAGAGCATTTCATTCTTATTTTGTAGGATAACAATTCTGTTAACCTTTCTTATCCTACAGAATTCCACTTTAATTAATAATTTCATTAATCTTTAATTACTTCAGGTTAATGAGGTTTTAGATGGTTCTTTTGGAGTGAGCATTATGACAACTGATGGTGCTTGTGTGTTTATTGATGCTGAAAATATAAGTCCTTATGCTTATCATAGAATAATAAAAAAAATAAATGAATTTACATACATACAATCAGTTAAAGCATTCACTGATTGGAGTTGCGTTAAACCAACAATTAAGCGATGGATTGATTTAGCAAAAAATAACTCATGTATTGAGAAAATTAGTTATCCACATATTGGGCTAAAAAACACATCTGATATATTACTAACTATTCATGCAATAGAAATGCTGAACACCCCAACCAATTCATTTGGCGTGTTTGTTTTGTGCTCTGCTGATTCAGATTTTTCACCATTAATCACCCATATGAAAAACAAAGGTAAAATCACCATAGGATTCGGGGGTAAAAATTGCTCAGCGCCATACAAAAGAAGATTTGATTTTTATTTTGATGTCACCCCACAGTCAGATATGGTTATCAAGCAGTCTAGAGCAATCTTTTCTTTGGGTGGTGAAGACTTGAATAACCCTAAGTATCTAGGTGCAATTAATTTAATTCGAGAAGCAGTAAGAGCACATGAAAAACCGGGAAATATATTTGTGAAATTATCAGATGTTGGATTGTTTTTGAAATCGCACTATCAATTAAGTATCAGTGATTTAGGGTTTTCTGGTTCGCTATCTGATTTCATTAGTCTCTATCCAAGTGTATTAAATATCACATCTGATTATAAAGCTTGCAGTTTAATTCGATAACATCAATTTTACAGGAGAATTCTATGTTTGATTTATATAGCTTTTTTAATATCCCCCGTGATGGTCGCGTTTATCGAGTAGAAAGACAAACTGGATTGATCGAGGTTGATTCTTGGGGATGGTCTTCTATTGGTATTAGACTGTCACCTTCCTCTGGATATGTCGAAAAAGACTCGCTATTTGGATGGAGTATTATTTCAAAATATAGAGTAAATCCCAATGACGGCAGAATTGTTATTGACAATTGGCTGGGAAATACGGACTCGGGATTTAGAATCAATAAAAATTCAGGAATACTAGAAGAAAATAATGGATGGTTCGGTTGGTCTGAATTAAATCAGCGGATCGATCCTGCCTCAGGAATTCTGCAATACCGTACCTCACGATCGGCAAACTGGTATTCTAACTAACCCTCAAAAAAACTCAGTTTAACTCTTGCCTGTATTGCAAATCGAAGGATAAGAGCTATGGATTATCATGTATATATCATCAGCTTGTCTAAACGAGAAGAAGTCGAGACTAAATTTGTATTTTTTTCAAAAAAGCAAAGATTGGTTGATGATCATGCATATTCATTTTATAAGTCATGCATTGATTGTAATCGGATACACCATTTATCAGAGATATCATTTTCTATATATTCCTCTGGAATTTATTCATTTGATGAGTTAATCAGCAACAATTTCCATTCCAACAAGGGAATATTAATAGATATAGATATAGATATAGATACAATCATCCTACATCCACTGAAATGATTGCTGTTGTTGAGATCGACTCATTTGAGCCTTTCCACATCAGCTAAAACCCGTTCCGCCCAACTCTCTAAAGCATCAACGGGGATATTCCCAGCCTGAGCACCTTGATGTTGCGGATGATTCGTTCCCTTGTGTCCTTTTTCACCATACAAATCATCAAGCAATTTAGTTGGCCACGAAAGTCCTTTTGAAATAATGCCTTCCCGTATAGATTTGAAATCCTCTAACCAGGCTTTATCGCCAGCTCCATATAATATTTTCGTTGATATCATTTTTTCACCATCTGACGTATCAATTTCAAGTAACCGGACAGTGACAATTTTAGTTTCGATTTTAATCGACTTAATGGCTCGCTGAAAACCATTAGCAAGCAAATGTTTACGCGAACGCCCGACCTGCGGCAGTTCGATTGTAGAGTTCCCAGTAATAACGCATGAATGCTTTTGTTCCAGTATTTTCAACATATTATTGAAACTCTGAAAGCGACTGGCACACTCTTTCTCTTTATCAGAGAGATCTTGTTTACCGCCGACATCAGCACTGGGCAATGTTCCACCTTGATATGCATCACCTGTGCTTACTTTTTCTCCTGCTAATATGCCATGTTCACCGTTTTCACTAACCTTGATGATTTCTTTTTCTTGTATTTTTTTTGGTCACTGAACATGGTTTCGAGAAACTAACCCATAAACGACCATCGTCTAAAATAATGGTGTTGTTTTCATCTGATGCAGATTCAAGATCATCAATGCTTAATTCATCTGGTCTGACATGCCATGACTGACCGTCATCACCGTCTTCTTCAAGAGCTGTGTGATCTTTTGATTTTCGTCGGATAAACGAAGGATTATGGAACTGAACACTGTCAGGCATTTCACTATCAATTTCGACACCGATAATTTCATGAACCAAATAGGCTTGTTGCTTATGAGACATTTTTCCTTTGACATGAAATATCCAGTCCGTCATATCTGGCGGATCAAAATTAAACGTCCATCGCTCCCAAGTTTTATCGCTTTGCCGTTCTTTATCTAACCGTCGGTAAATACTTTCAAATGATTGCAATACAGCCTTATTCGTCAGCAGCCAAGCAAGGATCATTCTCGTACCATTCTGATCAAAAGCATCTAATGGAAACGTTGTTGTTTTTAATACATGGATATCAACGTGCCCCTCTGAATTCTTCGGTCTCACATCAAATTCTAAGGATAAACGTGTCGTGCCCATACAGGCTTTGCACAGATACGAATCGATCAAGAAGATTGCTTTGGCTAGTTCTAACTGAGGGATGTAAATAGTGGGCTGATTACGTTGTTTGATTTTAAACGCCTTTTGCGTCCCTTCAGCCCGCACAATCGACTCATAATCACTCAGCTCAGAAAAATCACTGAGAAACACAGATTCAATTTGATGTTTTGGCCTCATGTGAATGATTCTGTCAACGGATGGACGATCAGGCGTCGTTGCATTAATTATTTTGTCTCGACTCAGCAATGGCAAATTAGCGAATCGAGTAAATTTTTTATCCTGGATAGGACTTACGAATACATTGATCTTCCAATCCTGCGTACCAACCTTTTTAAATAAATCACCAAGATGAACGATACGAACATTTTTATCAAAACCTTCTATCGGAACCATAACCTCTCCATTCATAAATAGGTCAGTAAATCTAAAATTTTCATGGTGTCTGGTGTAATTCGTTGTTCGCTTAGTCCCACACTCCGAAACAAACTCCAACGTTTTATTTCCATGTGTTTTTCTCTAGACTCCACAATGAATTGAGAGATCCGTCTCAATTGATATTCCGTCACAGACTCTGCATAACGGACTAAAAATTGCTGGGTGAGTGGTAATTTATATAATTTTTTAGCAACCGAATTTTTATGGGGTAGTTGATTTAAAAGCCATGTGGCAGACATCCGTTGCTGTGCTGGATGAGCTTCAGATAACAGATGAATTCTGATTAAATCCTTCACTAATTGCCGGTCACGCAAATGCCAATCAACTCGCTTGTTAACCGTTTCAAAAGGTCTTTTTTGCTGCTCATTAAACGCAAGCAACCAATCCCGATCATGCCGGTAAAGCCACGCATATAAAGAACCACCTGTCGCTTGATGTCTGGCTGGTTTCACGCCATGTCGTAAAACTAATTCTTCCCATTTTTGGCGATAAGCTCGGCATTCATCTGATATCGAGATAGCATTATCAGCGCTGGATTGACTCTTGTTGACTACGGTTTCGTGGGCATATCGACGGACTTTAATGAAGATCTCCAAAACAGAAAGAGTTGGAACTAACGTTTGCCACACGATGATATGCTCTAAGAAGCTGAACGATTTTCGATGTTTACGAAAAATAGACCTCAACCAAAAACTGTTACTTTGTGATTGATTCAATAATCCTTTGTTTTCTAAATAAAGACTGTCGAAACGAGAGCAGACTAAGCTTAAGATTTTTTCATGATCAACCTGTTTACCTCTAGCACATCCACACTCCGTAGCAATTTCATGATAAAAATGCGTCCATTGTCCAAAGGTTGGTGATTGTTGCGCTGGTTGATCAAGAAGATCTGATGCCGCCTTAGCTAGACTGAGATCATTGGCAACGAATTTACTGCTTGCCTGCATGGAGAAATATGCAGGATTTAAAGGTAGGAACTGATGCCGGTGTTCATCGAAATAAATAGACGTCTCTATTAAACAATCATGCTTAGGACACACTGGTAATTCAGGCAAAAACCAATCACGTTGCCAATTAATACTCACCATGGGTGTGTAGTTGTCGTTCCATACAAATAGGGCAGAAACGAAAAGTCCGGACAGATTTAATTCTTGATGCAACAACACCCAGCATCAAATGGACCGCACCATCAGCTTTGCCAGACATGCGTTTTATTGCTCGTTGCCGTAAATGTTCTGGCACAAAAAGAGCGTAAAGTGGAAATAATGTGTGCTTGTACACCAATGTTTCTAAATCATATTTTCCTGTCTCATTTAAAAGCAAAGCGATAGATTGCAAGTGACTTGGTAGATCAAGTGTGGCGATCACCTTTCTATCGGCAAAGATCTCATCTAACAGTTGTTTGGGGCTTACCAGGCCATAATAAACTCCAGCTCTTGCAACAGAACTGTAAATCAGCTCATTTGGATGCGGGGCTGGTAATTTCATTCTGCTATCCTGCCTTTTGCAAAATGTCGCTGAGTTTTAATATATATCCTGCTTTAACCATCTCATTGTAAATTGCTGTTGGCTCGGAGTTTTGCGCATACATGTACCGCAAACTTTCTGGTTTCAACCTATCCCAATCTTTTAATTTTACGATGCTTGTTTGTTTTTTGGGTTTGGCTATTTCAGGAGGAGTATCGACATCGGCAACTGGTGTCATTAACCATTTTAAAATGATTGGAAGTAGTTGTTGTCGGGTTAACTGTGGATGCTGATTAAATGCATTACGGATCGTTTTTGCCAGTAATGTAGAATCATAATCATCTTGCAGCATCAAATAGATACGTTGCTCATCTTCAGTTGGAAGTTCTTTCATCGCGAGACTTGCAGGCGTTTCTTGCGAGATTGAAGCAATTTTTTGTTGTAATTGAATCAGCTTTTTGTCTATTTCTGGAACCATGAGATCAGAATAACGAGCAATACGTTCTGGAATACCAGAGCGCAATGCTTCCAACATCGGATGAACCGGTATCAGTTCATCGTCATAAACTTGTTGTAGCAACCCTGTTGTGATCCGTTCTTTACCTAAAGCCAATGCTCTTAATTGCGCCAGAATAAAAAGCTTCACCACGATATCCATGACCCCTTGGCTGAGATCAAACCATAGAGCACGTATATCATCAGAAAGTAATAGATCGCGCTTTTGCAGTAGTTGCAGTTTCCAGAGATTATTTGTAAACGCGCCCCATTCGGGATTCGGTGCACCCTTGGCATATTGAGACATGGGTTCCCAAAACATTGATCCGAAGCCCGCACCACGCCGCGCGGAGCGAAGATCTGCTTCGAAGATATCACGCGCTTTGGGTGTTCCAATCAGCATCACCGGTACACCGATTGTATTCACCATCGTGACAAAGAAATTCAGCATTTCCTGAGAACCGCCTGATTTTGAACGGCTGAGATGCTGAATTTCATCAATAACTAGCAGTCCTAAGGCATGCGCATTCGCAATCTGAGCCATCAAAGCTAACATGGTTTCAATACCATGCTTTTTTAATCCATATCGTTTTTCGTAATTTTCACCAAGCGCACGATCTAATGCCCTGAAAAATTAAGACAAATTTCTTTCAATGAACCATTATGAGAACAGTCGATTTTAAGATAGACCACCTGTTCAAGATTCATCTCTGGGTGGTAAATCACTTGAGGGTACGCGGATAAAATACGTTTTAATGAAGTGGTTTTTCCACTACCGGAACAGCCAATCAAAAGCATACTCTGAGCAGTCGAACCGACATCATCATATCGAAACGCAGACAGCTCACCACGCTGAACCCGCTCATATCCATTTTGGAGATGTCGCTGTAGCATCCCATTCTGGGGATTGCGTCCCACATATCCGCCCCTGATCATGATGGAAACTCGTTCGTTTAACGCCATATGCGAACTCAGTGGCTGAAAGAAATCATCCTGAATTCGACAAATATTGTGTGCCCGAATAACTCTCGATTGAGCTAAATCCGATGCTTCGAATTTCAGCGTTGATTTCAGATCAAGCGTTGCATCATAAGCATCCAACAGTGGTGGTAATGCTTCAATAAGTGGGTTTGCTTTATAAGCCTCAACACCAGTATCTTTGTAAATTGCTGTAATACGCGATGTTGTCATGTTTACTCATCCTCATCCGTTTCAAATAAACCAGGGATAAAGGATGGATAGCTATAATCATCCTCTGAATTCTGAAGTGGGATCACTTCAGCAATATTCTGTTCTGGCTGGACTGTAGTGGATTTTGTTCTTTGTTGGCGTTCTTGTTCACGGGCTTGTTTTTTATTAAAGCTAATTTGTTGAATTCGTTGTTGATTTGATTCTTGAATATTTGGTAATAACTTCTTCGATTCAGCAATGACGCCTTGAATGAAATCATCCAATTCCCGACGATGTACATCCTCATCAAATATTGCGTTTGCCTGGGAATGCTTCTCTTCTTTTTGAATATCCCAAACTTGCCAGAATGTCATACCTCTGAAGCGTCGGCTTTGTTCTGTCAGCGAACAAATCCAATAACTTCGACTACCAGATTGCGGAAACAGATAAATCGTATCCGCACAACTAGGATCATACGCAGCCTCTAGTTTGTCTGGTCGATTCACCTCCTGACTGCGAAGTAACCACCCTTCACGTAACATCTCTGAACTGGTGTAATACATACCCCAAAGGCAAACGCCAGATGTCGAAACACTCACTTTTTCCCGAGGTAATACTGCAATTCTTAAGAATTCAGGATCAACAGTTCGTAGCCGACCCGTTCGGTTTTGCAGGCCCCAGCGCCATAAATAGATTGGTATTGAAGGCATATCTATCGGTAAATCAGCATCACGATCATATTTGGTTAGAACATGATGGTTATTTCTGAAGAGAATCGACCTGATGATAATGCGAGCAAAATCCGAGATTGTTATGGCTGCATCTAGCCGGTAATCCTGTTCACCATGCTTTTTGATTTTATTTCCAACTACAACACCTGGTGCATAAGGTTTAAATTCCGCTTGTAGCGTTTTAAAACAGCGTTCAACAATCCCTTTCGCATCACCTCGTCTGGGTGGTGCACTTTCAATACGAACATTGAATGTACTGATGAGTGAGTCTAATTGATTACTCATCAACTCGCCTCTATCCGCTAAAACAACATCTGGTAAACCGATACACGGCCAATCTTCCACTGAGATATTCAGTCCAAGAGAATGGCATATTTCAGTTTTATCAACACACGCATTAATGAATGCCTGCATTGCAACAACATAGGACGGATTATCAAACCCGATATAAAATCCGACAATCATTCGGCTAAAAACATCAATGACAATGTAAATTGTTGGCCTACCAACAATTTTTCGTCTGTCGTCATCCGCAACTAAATAAATATCTGCAATCGTTGCATCAATTTCATAGCGGCTTCCTGGACCAAATGAGGCTGCTGTTGCAGTACCGGTAAGTGGCCTAACATCTTTTTATATA